>JBAXZA010000033.1:0-10318 GCA_041670545.1 Eubacteriales bacterium
GGCGGCTTCCTCGACCAGACGTCCGCTTCCTGTAAAGCTCTCGTCCGACGGAAAATGCGTAAAAACGCTATTGAAGCCGCCGACCTCAGCGCTCTCGGCATATACCGGCGCGCCGTTCAAAGCGAATATAAGATTCAGAGCGGCGGCGCGGAGATATGTGGTTTTACCGCCGCCGTTCGCTCCGGTCAGGAAATATACCGGATGAGCGGAGTCAAAATCAATATCGTTTGGAATGATGTCACAGTTTTTGACGAGCAGACTGATATCGCTCGCCGCGCAGGCTCTGTATGCAAGGTCTTCGGAATATTCCGCGTAGCAGGCGGAGATACCGCGTTCGGCAGCGCGCTTATAAAGACCGTAAAGTTCGAGATAAAAGTCGGCTTCCTTTTTAAGCGACGACATACCGTCGCTGACGAGATATTTGTAATCGTCATGAAGTGAACGCAGCAGTGAGGTTTCGTTCGGATACAGCTTCATGAGCGATTGACACAGCTCCGGCTCCGCGTCATATGCGAAACGTTTTTTTTCATGACCGATATTGTAGCCGAGTGCGGCGGCACGTTCGCGCACCGACCGGCAAAGTCCTGTCTGAGCACCGCGGCTGACATATACTCCGGATTTTGTAAATTTGATGGTAAAGCATGACAGAGCGCCGACGGCGTTTTCGGCTTTTTCAACGCGATCGCGCAGCTTAGACAGTTCATCTTCGCGTGCGTCAATAAATCCCCCGAGCAGCTCGCCGATAGCTCCGACGCGCGGCAGCGCCATTATTGCGCCGCAGACATCGAGATAATGTTTTACAAAATAATCGAAGCCGAGCAGCATCGCAAGCTCTCCAGACGCCGACGCAAGCAGTTTTTCTGAATGGAGCAGTTCGCCTGCCGACTCACGCAGCGCACAAAAACGTTCGTTGTAATCGTTTATATGCTCTCCGCCATCCATGATTCCAAGCGCTTTGAATATTGCATTGCGCGCCGAGCGTGTCAAGCGTCCTGCCGGTGAGCAGAGAAAAGCAAGCGTATCCTCGCTAATCAACTTTTCGGCGTTTAGATCGCGCATCACAGCTGGGTCTATGCCGCCAATTTCATCGTCCGCATAGAGCAGTGTCGGACGCCGTTCAATTGTTTTCATATGTAACTCTGCCGTCTGATATCGCCACTCCGCCCTCGCGCAGCAGCTTATGAAGCAGCTTTTCCGGCAGATCGCTAAAACCTACGACGGCATCGAGCGCGTTCGCGGCGATATTCGGTTCGTTTGTATCCATCCGGACGAAAATTATTTGACCAGAAGACATATGGTGCAGCTTTGTTTCAATATCACGCAGTTCACCGATATCGCCGCTTGCTATGATGAGGTTTAGATCAGAGCTTTGAAGCATCGGACGAATACTTTCCGCTCCGATTCCAGCAGAACAGAGCAAAACGCCGCGTCCGCTCGTTTTTTGAAGTATGTACTCGGCGCTGCTCCTATCAGAGGGCATTTTGTCACCTGATGTGCCCATAAAATCGCCTACATTGTTTTCAATCGGCAGCTTATGACCGCATTTGCAGCGCTGAGGATAAAAATGCTTGAGATTTTCACCGCATTTCGGGCAGGTAAATATCTCCGGGATATAACCGAGTATAACGCGCATTTCATTGTTGTAGTTATGACGCCGTATGATATCGAGCGCACTTTCGTCGAGCACACCGTTCACTACCGCATTTTCGATTAGCTCGACCGGCATTCCGGTATACGGATATACTATATCGAGATACGATAAATCAAGTTCTCCATTCAGTACCTTTTCGAAGATTGTATAGGACGCGTATGGACCGACGACTGGCAGCAGCTTTTCGAGCAGGACGACATCCATATCCGCAATATTATTAAAAGTAACCGACGCTGCGAGCCGACGCGAATCGGTTTCGTTCAGATATTCAGCGAGATTCAGAACATTGGAAATATCGATTCCCTGGCGGTCGAAGCTTTCGGAAAGTCTTGAAAGCAGACTGGGCTTGAGCAGCGGCGCGAGACTTACGATATCCTCGCCCTTTTCGGCGCGAACAGCCTCTCCGCGCGCCGCCCCCTCGAGTATACGCGCTTCGCCGTCGGTAGGTCCGCCGGACGCGATTAGCGCCTCAAGCGTTACGCTGAACGCAGAAGCTATCTCGGATAAAATACTAACATCTGGAAAGCTCTCGCCTCGTTCGTATTTTGAGATTGCCTGACGCGTAACCCCGACGCGGTCGCCAAGCTCCGATTGAGTCATATCCGCGGATTTACGCAGACCGGATATATATCTGCCGAATTTTTCAGTATCAAACATAATAAATCCCCCTGTTCGGCTGATGGTGTGAAAACATCGTTATCGGAGCTGCAACATTGCATCTCGCTCCTTGATGTAAATTATAACATATTCACTCCGCAAGGTAAAGCAATGTTTGGTTGCATTTATATTAATACTGATGTAAAAGCAATCTGATTTTTGTTTGTTTCATATTGTACAGAAGAATTTGACACAGCGTCGCGCCCAACTCAATCCCCGTAGCAGTCGAGAGTATCCGATATCCAATAGAGGAAGTTTGCGCCGGGCAGTCTGCTCTCATATTTGCGCATATGTTTACGCAGCGCTACACCGTCCGATGGGTCGTGCCAAAGGTCGGTGAACACGACGTCAGCGCCGCAGTCGGACAGCTTGTTTTCAGCATAATCGAATGCGTCGCTCTCGATTATCTCGATTTTTGCAGCCGCCGGAAACTGCGGCAGAATATACCGGCGAAAAAGCTTTATAACACGGCTGTCACGTTCAACCGCGACCACTGAATCCACCTCCGGCTTTATCGACGCCATATACGCGAAATATCCAAGCCCGAGTCCAAAGGTAAGAACGCGTCCGTGCGCCGCCGATACAGCACGCTTCATTGTATTTATCTCGTTCGGCGTGATGAGCATCCATTCGCGTCCGCCCTCAAGCAGCGCCGGATATCTGAATTCATGTTCGAAAAATCCGATCTGAGGAATTATCCTGCCATCGGACAGCTTAACAAGATCTCCGCAGACAAATGCTTCGTAGGGTTTATACCGCTCTGTTTTAAGTTCCCAGCCGTCGTTTAACAGCTCCGGTATGACGATATTTTTATAATATGGGTCGTTTATATATATTTCGTCGTCGAGATAACGCACCATATGCGGAAAATATGCTTCATAAATCTCATGTCCAGCTTCATCGGAGGTATCAAGCCCGATTGCGGCGGCGAGGACGAATGAAAACGCCGTTCTGAGATCGATTCCGCATTCGCCGCACAGTTCGTTAATTATATCCTGAGTGATAAAATCCGGCGTATTTGTAATATAAGCGGCAAGCTGCGTGCATATGGTGTTATTATAGTGTGATATTTTGTTTTGATCTAACATTTCAGTCACCATTTTTATGATATTCAATATAAAAATATTTTATAAAATCAGTTGAAAATTTGATTTAATCGTGTTATAATCGAGTTCGTAAATATTTACAAATGGGGGAAAAACAATTTGAAAAAAATTTCGTTTATTCTTGCGGTTCTCATATGCGCTATACTTGCGGCTTCCTGCAGTGACGCCGGAAACATCGCAGAATCGACATCGGCTCAGACGACATCGCCGGACACCACTGTTAACGCATCCGAGACTGTCGATTCGCTCGACGCCCGCCGTCTTGTCTCAGATGATCTGCCGGATACAGATTACGGAGGAGAGGACTTCGTCGTACTTTATCAGGATACAATGGAACAGGATATCGACATTTTCGAATCCACCGGCGATGTGCTCGACGACGCTATATACGCACGCAATATCGCGGTCGCGGAGCGTTTTAACATCAATATCAAGGCTGTTAACGGCGGCGGTTATGAAGCGATATCCAAAACGTTATCATCGGTCGTCAATAGCGGCGACGACGTCTACGATATCGTTATGAACCACATCATACAGACCGGCAGCGACACGCTCAAGGGTTATTTTTACGATCTCAATGAGGTGAAATATATTGATACCACAAAGCCGTGGTATCCGCAGTTTGCGGTTGAAGCGACCACTCTCAACGGACGCTGCTATGCGCTTGTCACAGACGCCTGCTTCTCGAGCCTTTGGAATACCTACACAACATATTTCAATAAAACCATCGCGGCGAATTATGGCATCGAGGCTTCCGATATTTATAACTCGGTCGACAGCGGAAAATGGACTCTCGATTATATGGCAAACCTCACAAAGGACGTTTATTCCGACCTCAATGGCGACGGCAAACGCGATATAAACGATTTTTACGGCAATCACATTCACGCGTTCTATTCGCTCAATTTCCTATGGTCATTCGATATCCCGATAGTCAGCTTTGACGAAAACGGAGCGACGCTTGAAATCAACAACGATAAAACGATCAAAGCGATCGATATGGCATATGATTTTATATATAATCAGAAGGGTTCATATGCCGAAACCTATGATGAGGTCAAAAAATCGTTCGCTAACGGTAATTCGATGTTCCTTTTCTGCCATTTTCTGCCTGCTATGAACGAACTGCGTGATATGGACGATGATTACGGCATTGTTCCTTTCCCGAAATACGACGAAGCGCAGACAGATTATAAAACCACGATAGACGGCAGCTTCGACGTTGCTGTCATACCGGTTACAGTTACCGGTGAAAAGCTCGACCGTGCCGGACTTATCACCGAAGCGCTTTCCGCCGAAAGCTGGCGCACCGTTACACCGGTGTTTTATGATACTGTATTAAAGGTTAAGGTCGCGCGCGACGAAGATTCGATCCGTATGATCGATATCGTAATGAACGGGCGAGTCGTCGATATAAGCTGGATGTACGCAGGCTGGAGCGGTTTCAACTTCGTCATTCCCGATTTGATACAAAACAACAAGAGCGGT
This sequence comes from Eubacteriales bacterium, assembly GCA_041670545.1. Classification (GTDB taxonomy): domain Bacteria; phylum Bacillota; class Clostridia; order Oscillospirales; family CAG-272; genus JBAXZA01. The sequence goes on from JBAXZA010000033.1 coordinate 4,903, forward strand.
GCGGATTTCGCTTCGTATTACGCGAAAAACGAAACGGCAAAGCTCAAGGCATATCAGGATATATACGACTTTTTCTATGCGGACTGAATAAAACATCCGGCTATAAACAATCCCCCGCTTCTTTGGCGGGGGATTGTTTTTTCGTAGAGAACCTCTGATTAATTCGCCGACGCGTTGAAATCAATGGCGTTTAGCCATTGTACTTCAACATTTGCGTCGACGAATTACACATTATTCAGATGTTACTTAGATACTGTTATTTGATTTCTAATTTCTCATATATTCCGCGTTCGGTTATTGCAAGAGCATCGACTATTGAACGCTGATATGGTGTGAACGAGGAGGCGCGGCAGGAGCGTGACTGCTCCGATATGTTAAGTCCACTGTATTTTCTCATGTGATATTTTGCGCAGGCGGGATAAGTCATGCCCTCGATGAACGCCATCATCGAAAGCTGTGCCGATATTTCCTGTGCGCGCGGGTCGCCTGCGTAATTATCGCAGAGCCATTTGTAAAGTGCTGGGTGGAAATTTGCCATAACTCCGCAGTATCCGGCGCCGCCCGACAGCATCGAAGCGAGGGTAGTCTGAGCGTTAGCGTTGAACAGCTTCATATTGCCGCCGCCCAATACCTTCAGACGCCGAGCAATCATATCGGCGTCGCAGCAGGTATCCTTCATGAAGAAGAATCGGCCGTTCGCTGAACAGTAGCTGAGCATTTTATCGGTCATCAGACGTTTGTAGGGCAGGGGACATTCGTAAACTCCGAGCGCGACGTCCGCGTCGATATGTCCGATCAGACGGTCGGTATCGGATATCCATTTGTCCTCCGAGGTGTCGGCGATATCCATGCGGTTTGAGATGAGTATAACGGCATCGACGCCTGTCGCGGCGACGGCGGAAAGCTCGGCGACCTGCTCGTCAAAATCGTTTGAAACGTGACCGGACGCGACTATCTGCATACGTTGTCCGCCGACTGCGCATTTTTCAGCTTCATCACGGACGACGGCGGCAAGCTTGACGCGGTCGGCGAGAGAAAGATACCATATTTCGCTCGACTGGCAGGACGCGAAAATGCCGTCAAGACCGCTCGACGCATACCAGCGTACAAGCTCGCGCACCGCGCCGTAATCGACTGTATTATCGTTGTTATAGGGCGTTACCATTGTAACATAAGCGCCTGATTTTGCGGAAGTAATCATTTATATTTGTCCTTTTCAATAATTTATACATTAATAGATATTATATGCTGCACATAATGGTTAAAGCCTTTGCACAGCTTTCCTCTGGAAAGCGCGTTCTTCGTTACCAGTTCCTCAGCAGTGGAGATAGCCGCGGTATACTCCGGGAGAAGAATTTTCGATAACGGTCGCACCGCAGCATTTTTTATAAAAATCGACAGGTCCGGCGCTGCCAATGATTCCGTAGCCGTAGCCATCGTTTCTGAGTCCGTGCAGACAGGCGAGCAGCAGAGCTTTCCCTATACCGCGTCCGCGCTCGGCGGGATCAACTCCCGTAGGACCGAAAAATCCCTTCACGGTCGCGTCGTAGCAGGCGAAACCGAGCATTTTTGATCCTTCCTCGCCCTCGCGCACGGCGATATAGATCGTTTTAGGATCGTTGAAAAACGCGTTTTCCGATTCGGAAGCCCAGCCGTTTCCGAAAAATTCCTTTATCCATGCGATGACGGCATAGTTTTCAGGTCCGATCGGTTTGCGTACTACGATATTCTGCGCAGCGAGCGCATTAAGCTCTGGCTCGAGCGCGGGAAGCTCATAGAGCTTTACAAGTAAATCTGGCATTTTATTCACCTCATACGCGGCAAAAGCCGCTTATTTGCGTAAAACGGCTAAAATTGACTTAGCCGTTTTATAATATGGCATTTATCGTGTTGACTGTTATATTTTATCACATTTTTCGTCCGATTGCAACAGCAACGGAAATATTTTTATAAAATGCCGCATAATTAACATATATACACCATATTATTTTTCGACAAAAACTGTCGCGGCGCTCCATGGGTTAACCGACGGCATGGTCACAAGCGCGTCGCCGCCGTCGTATACAGCTCTCAGTGAAGCACGGCGTTTACCGTCCATAAATATAAACGTTCTCCCACTCGGACGCCGTATGCGAAGCAGCAGCGATCCGCTTTCACCTACAGTTGTATTTACGACGCTGACCGAACGGGTTTTTCCCTCAGCGTCCTCGCGAGGCAGAACGAGTGATGGATACGGCGTTTCAAGTATCGCCGCCATACGTCCCGGAGCGATATATTCGGCGGTATTTATAATCTGACGGCGCTTTTCGGACGACAATGTGGGATTGAAAAGATAATGTCCGAAAACAGCCCAGCGCCCGCCGCTGACAGTTTCGGAGACAGCATTCGCAACACCGTAGGGATATTCACCCTGGCAGACTGGCGCAGCATTTTTGCTGTCGGTGGCATATACGCCGAAAGGCTCAAGCCTCCCGCCGTCCGCCAATAGCCGAACTCCCGAGGTATAATAAAAGCTCTGCGCAAAACGACGTCCGGCAAAACCCGTGTTGATGCCGTGTTCGGTATAAAGCTCGTAAAGCTGTGACACATCGCAGCTCTCGGCGCGGACGCCGACAGCTATACCGCGTTTTTGATATTCGAGCAGCGCGGTACCGTCGCATATAACATTTTCCGAAAGCAGTGCTTCAAGCTCGCCGTCGGTCAGATATTCCGCCATCTCACCGGATAATATGCGGACAGGATGACACACAGCGCCGCGCGGAGTCAGTGCAACGGGTATCGCAGCGCGCGACAGTGAAAACGGTTTAGCATACGGCTCGTAATTCCATGAAAAATCCGTACCGCCGCGCTTTCTCCACATTTCCGTCCCATAAACAGCGTCAAGTCCGGACATATGGCTTCCGCGTGACGCCTGCGCCAGAGCTTCCCAATAATCTCGGTATTCCGAGAACGCGTTGAGCATTTCACCATGCCATGTCATCGGCTCATAATCGTTCATCAGCATCGCATAAGACATCGCGGTCGCTCCGAAAGTGAGATAAAGCGACGTTTCAAAGCAGGTTCCGGCGATGGTCTTTCCGAACCGGACATCCGGAAGATTTTCGATTTCGGGGCGAATATCGGTCACATACGATGGGAGCATAGCATTCTGCCACGCGATAAAAGCCGCTTTATCTATCTGTTCATTTGGATTTCTGTCGCTGTACGCACCTCCTCCGGGACGTGAAAGCGGATCAAAGCCGGTTTCCTCGCGCATTGCCGAGAAAATATGCTCATAACCGAAACCGGTATAACCACCGTGTGCCGCGTATTGCAGACCCATCCGGCTGTCTGGCGACGAGTTGTGCACCTCGCGGGATATCATGCGGACAAAATCCGATATCGCGCCACGTGTAAACTGTACCCAGCGTTCGCGCCATATCATATCTCCGGAATTTATCTCGCGAACAAGGGTATCACGGTCAAAATCACATGACCAAAGTGCATCGAAGCTCGCTATACAGTCGTCGCAAAAGCAGCCCTGAGCCACCGGTGCGTGATTTGTCGCGCGGATATCATCGTCAAGCCATACCGCGTATGGTTTTACCGCTTCGCAGTAGAGAGACAGCTCGCGTTTTATGTACTCCGCTACATTTTTTCCGCGCGGACAGAAGCAGTAGTCAGCCGCCTTTCCGTCTGGGCCGATCATATGCTCGGCTCCGCTGTTTTCCGTACAGAGTCCGCTGCAGTCGCGCGCGCTCATATATTGACCATGTCCGAGCGTATTCGATATCTGAAGCGAAACACGGACATTCGCGGCGCGGAATTTTTTGGCGGTGAGCGCGAGTATCCGCGCACTTTCCGCGTGTGTTTCGAGCGTAGGGAAGCCGTAATCGCTCGCGAGCCACACCTCGTCGCAGCAGCGGGGATTTTCTTTGATGATTCTGATCAGCGCATCGATGAAAGCGGGATCCTTTTGAGTCGACGATCCAAGACGCTGTGTAAGCATAATGTCACTCCGTTCTGTTTGACAACATTTCAAGCTTGTTCATAAAATGTATGGTTAATATCATACACAGATAATCCATTTAACGTGTATGAGCGTACGTTTTGAAGCGTACGCTCATACATAAGCGGCTTATATTATACCGATCGCATTTCGTATGCCGTACCGATGACATTTCCGTCAATCCTAACATCCGCTCGCGATGTATCAAGCTGTCCGGCGGTGAAAACAAGTCCATCGTCCGCAAACAGCTCATATGACGCGGTATCGATCAGTATTCTTACCGACGTCCGACTGCCGCCGGATATTGTCAGCGGCATTTCGCCGTCGGGCGTGATGATTTTATTGTTTTGCGGTGAAAAAACGATAGGTGTTCCATGCGCCGATACCGAGAAATCGCGGGTATTCGCCGATATCGTAAACAATATGTCAAGTGGGGACGGAGGCAGCGCGTCAAGCTGATATTTTTCGCCGCGCAGCGTTTCGAGCGCTTTGATCGGATTAGAACAAAGGCGATAGCCGGATGAAACGGAAGCAAGCGTCATTTCACATGGGACAGACATCTGTGAACGCCACGGCTTGCCCTCGAATATCGCCTGCTCCCATGTAAAGCGAATACGGCTGCAAAGTCCTGAATAGCTCTGCGCGGCATAGGAAAACGTCCTGCCCCAACGATAGGGAAGCGCTTCACCTTCCGCCGTGAATCCGTTTTCGCGGGTGACGCGTCCGATGAGATATCGGTCGGACGCACCCGATAATATCCAGCGCCGCTCTCCGTCCGGTGCGGTCAGCGGATAAAAATCTGGACATTCCGAGTCGCCGGGCAGGGTGATTCGGTTTAGCTGCGTCCATGAAAGCAGATCATTCGAGGTAAAAAGACCGTAATCGTTTCCCTCAAGATAAAGCGCTAAAACATAGCGGTCAAGCTCCTCACACCATATTACTTTGGGATCGCGGTTCGCGCCGGCGATATGTTCAATCACCGGATTTTTATCATATTTTTCGAATCTTATTCCGTCGCCGTACGCAAGGCACTGTGTAAACGGCTGATCCGCTGACAGCTCCGAATTGCCGCCGGCGGAGGTATAATAAAGCAGCGTCGGAGCTGCGCCGCCACCCAGTCCGCTCGCCCTCTTTTCATCTGTTATAGCGCTGCCAGAATACATCGTGCCGCGCTCGTCGGGATAAAGGATATCGTCGGTTTCATTCCAATGAAGCAGATCGTCGGAGGTCGCGTGTCCCCAGTGCATATTTCCCCATTCCGGACCGACCGGATTGTGCTGATAGAACAGATGATAAAGCCTGCCGTCAAAATACAGTCCGTTTGGATCGTTTATCCAGCCGCGGCGCGTCGTGAAATGAAACGCCGGACGTCCGGCAGTCGTTTCGGGCGGTAAAATGTCGGCATATACCGGCTCGCCGATGCCGCAC
>JBAXZA010000034.1:0-10209 GCA_041670545.1 Eubacteriales bacterium
AACAGATGAAAATGTTCCTCACGCGGCTCGGCTTCAACTCGAAGGCGGTGGTCACGGGAGATCTGACGCAGACCGACCTGCCGTTCGGAAAACGCAGCGGACTCGCGGAAGCCGTTCACGTCCTTCGCGACATCGAGGACATTGGAATTCACACCTTCACCGAACGCGACGTCGTTCGCCATCGTCTGGTTCAGAAAATTATAACAGCGTATGAAAAATACGGACGCGATAAGGAGAAATCAAATGATAATGAGAAGCGAGCACGATATTTTTATAAAAAATGATCAGAACAGGGTATATTTCAGCTTTAAGCTGCGCAATATCATACGCGCGGCAATTACGGCGGCGCTCGCGCACGAGGGGTATGTCGGACGCGCCGAGGTTTCGGTGACCATCACCGACGATGAGGAGATCCATATTCTCAATAACGAATACCGCGGCGTCGATCGCGCCACCGACGTCCTCTCCTTCCCTCTCGACGAAGCGGACGAGCTTGGCAAGGGCGGAGAAAACGACGTTTTAGGCGACATTGTGATATCGCTTGAGCGCGCGCAGGCTCAGGCGCAGGAATACGGACATTCGCTCGAGCGCGAGGTCGCGTTTCTTACCGTACATTCGGTGCTTCATCTGCTGGGCTACGATCATATGAGCGAAGCAGAGGAAACCGAAATGTTCGATCGTCAGCGCGAGATACTCGACGAGATGAGAATTCGCCGCTGAATATAATTTTGCCGGTGCAATTTAACGCGATAATAACACCAATCGCAGGTCAAACGCAGCATTATAACGTTTTAAATTAAATTTAACGATACCCCTTGCCAAAGAAAACAATATATGCTATAATGAAAACATATAACGGATTATGTATAAAGAGCGCGGAAAATGCAGCTTAGGCGGCACTGTCCGGCGCGAAGAATATCACGCGGAACAGCGCGTGACCGGTCACGCAAAGCAACGTGTGACGATCACGCGGTATAGCGTGCGGAACGAATAAATCAACAGACGGCGCTTCGCCCAAAGGAATAGAAAATTATGACAAGAACCGGCTTTATAGCGATCGTGGGACGTCCAAACGTCGGCAAATCGACGCTGCTCAACGCCCTCACCGGAGAAAAAATCGCGATCGTATCCAAAAAACCGCAGACGACACGCACGCGTATCACAGGAATACTGACGCGCGGCGAGGATCAGTTCGTCTTTCTCGATACCCCCGGTATGCACCGCGCTCATGACAAGCTGGACGACTTCATGGTCAAAACCGTTTCGAGCACGATAGGCGACGTCGACGCGGCGATACTCGTCGTCGAGCCGGATATGAAGCCGGGAGATATTGAGCGAGGACTTATCGAGCGCTTCGGCAAGGATTCGATGCCCGCAATACTGGTTATCAACAAAACAGACCGCGCCGACGGCAATAAAATCGCCGACACAATAACGGCTTATGCCGCGCTTTATGATTTTGCTTCGATAATACCGATATCGGCAATGAAAAACGACGGCGTCAATATCGTACTTGACGAAGCCGCCAAGCTGCTCACCGAGGGCGAATGGCATTTCGATGAGGACGAGCTGACCGATCAGCCCGAAAAGCAGATCGCCGCCGAGGTCATTCGCGAGAAGCTGCTGCGCCTGCTCGACGAGGAGGTTCCGCACGGAGTCGCGGTGGTCATCGAGGAATTCACCGAAAAGCCGACGCTGCTCACAATCCGCGCTGAAATATTCTGCGAAAAAGAGAGCCATAAGGGTATTATCATCGGTAAAAACGGCGATACTCTCAAGAAAATCGGAAGCTACGCGCGTGAGGATCTCGAAAAATTCTTCGAAACAAAGATATACCTCAACCTCTGGGTAAAGGTCAAGGAAAACTGGAGGGACAGCGCGGCAAGCGTTGCTAACTTCGGCTTCTCAAACAGCGACAAGGACAACTGACACCGGTATGGACAGGATAAGCGAACGCGAGAGCTTCACTATAAAAGCGCTCGTCGTGCGTGAAACCGACGTGCGCGACAACGATAAATTCCTTACGCTGCTCACGGCGGAGCGGGGACGGCTCTCGGTTTACGCTCACGGCGTCCACGGAATCAAAAGTCCGTACGTTAATATCTGCGTTCTGGCAAGCTATAACGAATTCACGATCGAGCGGCGCGGCGAGCGCTATACGATGAAGGAAGCGTTTCAGCTCGAGCCGTTTCGTGCTCTGCGCGACGATCTTGAGCGTTTTGCGCTCGCACAGTATTTCTGCGATGTCTGCTCGGACGTTTCGGTCGAGGGCGAGAATGAAAGCGATCTGCTCGCGCTCACCCTCAATATGCTCTTTGCGCTTTCGGCGACTATAAAACCGCCGCGGCAAATAAAGGCGGCGTTTGAACTGCGCTGCGCCTGTATCCTCGGCGTTATGCCCGATCTCGACGCCTGTGCGGGCTGCGGCTGCACCGATTCGCCGGTCATGTATCTCGATGTTATGAGCGGGGTTATACGCTGCGCCCAATGCCGTGCAAAGCAGCCGCTCGAGGAGCTTTTTTACGAGGACGGCAAAAGTGTGCTGACCATCGAGCTTGCTCCGCCGGTGCTCGACGCCATGCGCTACGTCGTATACGCTGGTTTGAAACGCCTTTGCGCGTTCATAATGCCGGACGACGCGTCGATGCGCGATTTTGCCGAGGTTTGCGAAAAATATCTCACCTCGCATCTTGAGCGCGGTTATAAAACGCTCGATTTTTATAAAGCCGTCTCCGGCTGACAAGCCGCCTAAAATGTGCGAAACGCCGTATATCAACATGAAAACAGTCTGTGACGATATAAGTGTCATCATTCAAACCTATAACACCTCTCCGGAAAGGAGATCATAACAATGCCAAATTTTACACGGGCGATAAAAACGCTCGAATTTGATAAAATACTTGCGCTGCTCGCCGAATGCGCGCCGACTGACGGTTCGCGCGATATGGCGGCGGCGCTGCGTCCAACCTCCGATATCGACCGAGTGCGTAAAATGCAGACGCAGACCTCGGACGCGAAGGCTTTGGCGTCGATAAAGGGAATGCCCGGCTTTTCGGGCGTCCACGACATCACCGATTCGCTCACACGCGCCGAAAAGGGCGCGGTTCTCTCCCCGCGCGAGCTGCTCGACGTCGCGGCGATTTTATCCTGTGCGCGAAGGTTAATCGATTACATCGAGAGCGACAAGCGCGGCGAAACCTCGCTTGACGAAAATTTCGCTCGGCTTTCCGGCAACCGTACGCTCGAGGAGAAGATCAGACGCGCTATCATCGCCGAGGATATGATCGCCGACGAAGCAAGCCCCGCGCTTGCCGATATCCGCCGCAAAATGCGTTTTACAAACAATCATATCAAGGATACGCTTCAGAAATATGTAGGCGCATCGTCATATTCCAAATATTTACAGGACAACATTGTAACAATGCGCAACGGGCGCTATGTCGTACCGGTCAAGGCGGAGGATAAAAACGAGATCAAGGGACTTATCCACGACACCTCGTCCTCCGGCGCGACGGTATTTATCGAGCCGCTCGCCGTCGTCGAAGCGAACAACGAGCTGCGCGAGCTTGAAGCCAAGGAACGTCACGAGATCGAGCGCATTTTAGCCGAATTTTCGGCTGAGGTCGCAGACAACAGCGGCACTTTATCGCTCGATTATTATAATATCACAGAGCTTGCGTTCATATTCGCCAAAAGCGAGCTTTCATACCGCATGGACGCCGCGTCTCCCGCCATAAACGGCAGCGAGGACGCGAAATTCGCCGGCAAAAACGACGATATGAAGCTCGAGCTTATCCGTGCGCGTCATCCTCTGCTCGATAAGAAAAAGGTCGTGCCGATAACGATCGCGCTGGGCGGCGAATTTGACACATTGGTTATCACCGGCCCGAACACCGGCGGCAAAACGGTCACGCTGAAAACGCTTGGACTCTTTGCGCTGATGGTGCAGTCGGGGCTTCATGTCCCATGCGATGCGATATCGCACGTCTGTGTGTTCGACGAGATACTCGCGGATATCGGCGACGAACAGTCGATCGAGCAGTCGCTCTCGACCTTTTCGGCGCATATGGTGAATACCGTCGATATTCTCGGCTGCTGCGGCGAACGTTCGCTCGTGCTGTTCGACGAGCTTGGCGCCGGAACAGATCCGGTCGAGGGCGCGGCGCTTGCCGAGGCTATACTCGAGCGGGTTCGTCAGCACCATTCGCTCTGCGCCGCGACGACGCATTACGCCGAGCTGAAAGCCTATGCGCTCGATACCGATGGCGTCGCCAACGCTTCCTGCGAATTTGATATCGAAACGCTGCGTCCGACCTATAAGCTTGTAATCGGCACGCCCGGCAAATCGAACGCGTTCGCGATATCGCAGAAGCTGGGGCTTGACGGGGCGGTCATCAACCGCGCGAACGCTCTCATCTCCGGCGAGGGCAAGCGGTTTGAATATGTTATCGAAAAGCTGGAACAAAACCGTATGGAGATGGAGCGCGAGCGCGACGAAGCGGCAAAGCTGCGCCGCGAATACGAGGAGTTCAAGGTTAACGCCGAAAACGACCTCCGCCGCCGCGTCGCCGACGCTGACAAGGAGATAGAGCGCGAGCGCGCCAAGGCTCAGCAGCTGCTTTCCGGCGCGAAGGTGACGAGCGATTATGTGCTCGCTCAGCTCGAGGAGGTCAAGCGCGCCCGCGAGAGCGCAGACCTCGCCGCAACGCTCGAAAACGCTCGCCGCAGTATCAAAAGCAAGCTGCGCGAAAGCGAGGATATCGTAAATCCCGTTCGCGAAAGGAGCGCCGACGATTATGTTCTGCCGCGTGCGCTCCATAAGGGCGACGAGGTTATGCTGATTAACATCGGCAAAAACGGCGTTCTCATCGAGGATCCCGACCGCGACGGCAACGTCCGCGTTCAGGCGGGAATTATCAACACCCGCACGAATATAAAGAATCTGATGCTCGCATCCGACGCCGAAAAACGCGTTCTGGGCAGAGCGCCCGCCAAAAAGAAACCGGTGATATCCGATTACAACGTCGCCGTGTCGCGCAATTTCAGGCAGGAGCTTGACATTCGCGGTATGAACGGCGAGGACGGCTCTTTTATGATAGATAAATATCTTGACGAAGCGAAAATCGCAGGAATCAAGAGCGTCCGCATCGTCCACGGCAAGGGAACGGGCGCGCTCAAAAACGCCGTTTGGCAGTATCTCAAGGGAGATCCGCGCGTGGAGGATTTCCGCATCGGTCAATACGGAGAGGGCGATCTCGGCGTTACCGTCGTGACGGTTAAATAACGTGAGTTCGATGGTAGCGAGGGGTACGCGGCTTTTTGCAAAAAGCCTGGCAAAAACCTTAAAACAAAGGTGATTTTATTATAGTTTACCCTCTTTAAAGTCTTTGCACAGCTTTCTTCAGAAAGCGCGTACCTGTTTCTTTATCGTCGAACTCACGTTAAATAAGTATAAGCGGCATTATTGCCGTGATAAACGCGCCAAAAACGTCGTATCACGTTATTTTTAATCGATTATGTACAAAATACGCGGGAAGCTGCCCGCTTTGATATTCCGGAGGTAAAAATAGTGGCAACATTTGAACTCGCGGCGTTCACCGACGAATATTCGCCGAATTTCGACGAACAGCTTGTCGGCATGGAAAAAAACGGCGTACGCTGTATGGAAATGCGCGGCGTGGACGGCGTTAACGTCGCCTCGCTGACGCCCCAAAAAGCCGCCGAATGTAAGAAAAAGCTCGACGCGAAGGGCTTTCGCGTTTCGTCGATCGGCTCTCCGCTCGGCAAAATATCGCTCTGCGATCCCATTGAGCCGCATCTTGAGCAGCTGCGTTCTGTTATCGAAACGGCGCATACGCTTGGCTGCGACCGCATAAGGGTATTCAGCTTCTATATTCCCGAGGGCAAAAAGCCGGAGGACTGCCGCGGCGAGGTCATGGAGCGGCTGGGCGCGATGCTCGGTATAGCCGAGAGCACGGGCGTTATCCTCTGCCACGAAAACGAGAAGGGCATTTACGGCGACACCGCGCTGCGCTGCCTTGACATTCAGAAGCAGTTTGACAGCAAGATCAAGCTCGTTTTCGACCACGCAAACTTCATCTGCTGCGACGACGAGCCTTACCCTTACGCTTTCGATATGCTGCGCGACTACATTTTCTATATGCACATTAAGGACGCGACCGCAGATAAGCATATGGCGCCCGCCGGACACGGTATCGGACGCTTCGCCGAAACCTTTGCGGAATTAAATAAATATGACCGTCACTTTATTCTGACAGTCGAGCCGCATCTTCAGGTTTTCAAGGGACTCGACGGACTCGAATCCGCTCACCGCACCAAGGTCGAGAACCAATACGCGACCTCGGCGGACGCTTTCAAGGCAGCCGTCGACGCTATACGCGGTATTATCACAGCGCTTTAATATAAAGGCGAATTTTTCGGGAGGGAAACCTCTCGGAAAATTGTTGTCCATTTGGTAAAACGTTTTAGCGTAATCGCTGCATTTTATATTGATTGTGATGAACTGTGACACGAACGTTTGTTTCAAAATGTAAAATGGATTGCGATTGTGCGCGGCTCAGCAATATTATCGATATGCGCTTCTGTATACGGCATAACGGACGCTCTACATTCAATCGCCGGTTCAGAGTTTGTATATATATCAGCTCCGGATATGACAAAAATTATTAATTATGTAAAATATTATCATCTGATAGGAGGATTCAATCGTGGCAGATTTAAAAATGCTCGCAATAGACCTCGGCGCGTCGAGCGGACGAGGGATCATCGGCCGTTTTGACGGCGAAAAGCTCACCCTCGAGGAGAACCACCGCTTCCCGAACGAACCTCAGAACATCGCGGGTACGTTTTCGTGGGATATCATGCGCATTTTCTGCGAGATCAAAAATTCTATCCGCAAATGCGCTCTCTCCGACGACCGCGACATCACAAGCATAGGTATCGACACCTGGGGCGTCGACTACGGCTTTATCGACAAAAGCGGACATATGCTCTCAAATCCCGTCCACTACCGCGACGAGCGCACCGTTGGCATTCAGGATTACGCGTTCAAAAAAGTGCCGAAAAGCGATATCTACGCCGAAACCGGAATCCAGTTTATGGATTTCAACACGGTGTTCCAGCTCGCCGCCGACGTCCGCGATAATCCCGCGCTGCTCGCCGCTGCCGATAAAATGCTGTTTGTACCCGATCTCCTCAACTATTTCCTCACCGGCAAAAAGGAAACCGAGTATACGATAGCCTCCACCGGAGCTATCCTCAACGCCGCTACCCGCCAGTACGCGTACTCGATGATGGAAAAGCTGGGCATACCCGAACGTTTGTTCACGCCCATTGCTCAGCCGGCGTCAGTTATCGGACCGCTTACCTCGCAGGTGCTTTCCGAGGTCGGAAAGATCGGCGCGAATGTCGTTCACGTCGGTGCGCATGATACCGCGAGCGCCGTTGTAGCCGTTCCCGCAAAGGGCGACGATTTCGTTTACATATCGAGCGGCACATGGTCGCTGCTCGGCACAGAGATCAAAGCTCCGCTCATCACACCCGATTCCGCGAAGTACGACTTCACAAACGAAGGCGGCGTCGGCGGGACGATACGCTTCCTCAAAAACATCATGGGACTGTGGCTCGAGCAGGAATCCAAGCGCCAGTGGGAGCGCGAGGGCATCAAGGTCACCTATGACCAGCTTTCCGAAGCCGCAATGGCGTCAAAGCCCCTCCAGTGCATCATCAATCCCAACGACGCGTCCTTCTCAGCGCCCGGCGATATGCCCGGACGCATCGCGGAATACTGCCGCAGAACCGGTCAGCACGTTCCGCAGAACCGCGGCGAGATCGTCCGCTGCATTTTTGACAGCCTTGCGCTCTGCTATCGCTGGGCGGTCGAGCGCATCGACCTCATGAAGGGCAGCCGCACGCCGTTTATCAATATCGTCGGCGGCGGAACAAAGGAACCTCCGCTCTGCCAGCTTGCCGCCGATTGCTGCGGACGCCCCGTCTATGCCGGTCCTGTCGAAGCTACCGCTATCGGCAACCTCTCGGTGCAGATGATTGCCGCCGGAGCTATCAAGGACGTAGCCGAGGCGCGCCATGTCGTCCGCAATTCCTTTGAAATCAAGCTTTATGAGCCGAAAACCGCCGATTCCGCTATGTGGGACGAAGCCTACGCAAAATTCGAAAAGCTTCTGTAAGAATACACTTGCAGATGGTTTTGAAGCGATGCTCGCGCAGTAAAAGCGAGTCATAATAATGCTTATCGCATAGGGCTTGCTGTGAAATCTCTGCAAACGGTCAAACTGTATAAGAGTATATTTAAAAAGTTTATATTACACCGAAAAATCCGAAATAAAAACTCGGATATATGGTTTTTATCTCGTAATTTTTCATTTTACGAACAAGACCTAATTATATACATATAAGGAGTACAAACATGAAAATTAACGAAGCATACGCTCTCGCGAAAGAGCAGTACGCCGCAATAGGCGTCGATACCGATGCCGCTATCAAGGCTGCTGCGCAGATACCGGTTTCCCTCCATTGTTGGCAGGGAGACGACGTCACCGGTTTTGAAAACGTCGGCGGCGATCTCACCGGCGGCATTCAGGTTACCGGCAACTATCCCGGCAAGGCGAGAAATATCGAGGAGCTGCGCGCCGACTTTATGAAGGTCGCCTCCTATGTCCCCGGCAAGAAGCGCATCAACCTCCACGCCATCTATCTCGACAGCCCGGTCAAGGTCGAGCGCAACGAGATCGAGCCTAAGCATTTCACAAGCTGGGTTCAGTGGGCAAAGGAGAACGATCTGGGCATCGATTTCAACCCCACCTGCTTCTCTCACCCTCTCTATGATGGTCTGACGCTTTCTCATCCTGATGAAAACATCCGCAAATTCTGGATCGAGCACTGCATCGCCTGCCGTAAGATAGGCGAATATATGGGCCGCGAGCTTAACAACAAGGTCATCGACAACATCTGGATTCCCGACGGCTTCAAGGATATTCCTGTCAACCGTTTAGCGGCGCGCGAGCGTCTTAAGGATTCTCTCGATCAGATCATGGCGGTTGAGATCGATAAGAATTACGACGTCGAATCGGTCGAATCAAAGGTGTTCGGTATAGGCGCGGAGAGCTGCACCATCGGCTCGCACGAGTTCTATATGGGTTACGCCGTCAAGAACAATATGCTGCTCACCCTCGACAGCGGACATTTCCATCCGACCGAGGTCATTTCGGATAAAATTTCGTCCGCTCTGCTCTTTATCGACGAAATGCTGCTGCACGTTTCGCGCCCCGTCAGATGGGACTCCGACCATGTGGTCATTCTCGACGACGAGCTGAAAAACATAGCCGCAGAGATCATCCGCGGCAACTTCACCAAGCGCGTTCACATCGGACTCGATTATTTCGACGCCAGCATCAACCGCATCGCCGCATGGACAATCGGCGCGCGCAATATGCAGAGAGCGCTGCTCATGGCTCTGCTCGAGCCGAACGCCGCTCTCACCAAGTTTGAAACTGAGGGCGATTATACCTCACGTCTTGCACTGCTCGAGGAATATAAGAGCTATCCGTTCGGCGCAATTTGGGATATGTACTGCGAAACTCAGGGCGTTCCCGCGCGCGAGAGCTGGTTCACCGATGCTAAGAAGTATGAAAAGGACGTTCTCGCAAAGAGATAAGTCCGTAATATAAAAGCAAACAGAAAAGGCGTATCCGTCGGGATACGTCTTTTCTGTTTGAAGGGGGACGCGGATTTTTGCAAAAACCTAAAACAAATATATAAGCAGTACGGCATACTGACTATATTATAGCTAAAATCTTTTGCACAGTCTTTCTTGCGAAAAGCGTGTATATGTTTCGCTTAAACTGCGTCTGGAGAGGAGATGAAGAGCGGAAGTGGAAACCATGACGCCGCCATACCGCCGACAGCGTCGCGCTCTGGGGAGTAGAGGGCGAAGAAGAAGGATATTGCGCGCTTGTGTTCGAGGATAAGCTCCGGCTCACCGTCGAAGGGCTGCACCTCGGCGATACCGTTTTCAACGGTGATTCGCAGCGTTTCGGTGCGGGCGATACCGTTTATCCGAACGGTCAAAGAGCCGTCGCACAAAGGCGATATTGACGCACGAAGCTTCATAAATGCCCCGATAACGCGCTCAAAATTAAAAATCGTATACATCTCTCCGTTTTCGAGGGT
>JBAXZA010000035.1:0-10171 GCA_041670545.1 Eubacteriales bacterium
GACGGCATTTATTACGACATATCGAAATTTCCCGGCTACGGCAAGCTCTCGCGTATTAATTTAGACGAGCTTAAAAACGGCGCGCGCGTTGAAGTCAACGATGAAAAGCGCAGTCCCGCCGACTTTGCAATATGGAAAAAAGCGCCGAAGGAGCATATCATGCAGTGGCCGTCGCCGTGGGGCATGGGCTATCCGGGCTGGCACATCGAATGCTCCGCCATCGGGCTGAAATATCTCGGCCCGCAGTTTGATATTCATACGGGCGGCGTGGATCATATTCCGATACATCACGAAAACGAAATCGCGCAGGGAGAGGGACTTAACGGCTGCGTTCCCGCCCGCTTCTGGCTGCACGGCGAATTCATGCTTGTCGACGGCGGCAAAATGTCCAAATCGCTCGGCAACACCTATACCGTGTCCCAGCTTATGGAGCGCGGCTACGATCCGCTCGATTTCCGTTATCTCTGCCTGAATTCACATTATCGTCAGAAGCTCAATTTCACGTTTGAGGCTATGGACGGCGCGAAAAAGTCGCTTTCCAACCTCCGCGCCGCCGCCGCCCGCCACCGCGGTGCTAACGAAGCCTACGACTCCGAAAGGCTCAATGCCCTTAAAGCGGAATTCGACGAGAGCATCGCCGACGACCTCAATATTCCGAAGGCTCTCGGCGACGTATGGAGCATGGCGCGTTTTGACGCGAAAAACGACGATATATATAAAATGATAATCGGCTGTGACGCGATATTGGGACTTGAGCTTGACCGCGAGGTCAAGCCCGAGGAAAAACCCTGCGCCGACGATGCGCTCGACACCGAGATAAACGAGCGGATAGCGGCGCGCGCCGCCGCCAAAAAGGCGAAGAACTACGCCGAAGCCGACGCCATCCGCGCCGAGCTTGCGGCACGCGGAATCACGCTCACCGATACCCCTCAGGGTACAAAATACGAGATAAAGAAGTAATATGGCAAACGCTTGGCAGGAGCGGGAGATCTCGCTTATCGGGCAGGACGCTGTCGACGCTCTCGGGCGCGCTCACGCCGCTGTATTCGGTGCGGGAGGTGTCGGAGGTCACGTCGTCGAGGGGCTGTGCCGCGCCGGATTCGGCGCGATATCGGTCGTCGACCGCGACACCTTCGCCGATAGCAATCTCAACCGCCAGATTTTGTGTACCCGCGCAAATATCGGTCAGCCGAAGGCGCAGGCGGCGCTCGAACGCATTCTTTCGATAAATCCGGAATGCCGAGCGCGCGGCATCGTCGAATTTGTGACGCCCGAAAACGTCGGCGATGTCCTCAACCGCTGTTTTGAAACGCATGACGGTGAGTGCGCAGATACATCATCGCACGGCGTCCGCATTGTGGTCGACGCCATTGACAACGTAACCGCGAAAATTGCGCTTATCGAGGAATGTTCGCGGCGCGGAATATACGTCGTGAGCTGTATGGGAACGGGCAACAAGCTTGATCCTATGGCATTTAAGCTCGCCGATATCAAAAAAACCTCGGTGTGTCCGCTCGCCCGTGTAATGCGCCGTGAGCTTGGTGCGCGCGGTATCTCGTGCGACGTAGTGTACAGCGAGGAATCGCCCCACTGTACCGGTCTGCGAACACCAGCGTCCATTTCCTACGTTCCCGCCGCCGCCGCCATGCTCCTCTGCTCCGCTTCAGTCAGCTATATAGCAGGAGCTGGGATGCGCGGAGGGAACTGACGAGAACTCTAATAAGTGGATTTATACTTTTTATTATTATACCGCAGAACAGTTATAGGGCAAAATATTGAGATTTTAAAAAGGCACTTTTGATGATTATCAAGAGTGCCTTTTTGTTTTGTGCGGAATTTATTGCTATGGTGATATAAAGAATATTTTTATATTTAAGGAAAGCATCACGGATTGCTGCGAAATATTATCGCGCTGATATTGCGTTGATCTCGCGGATGTTTTCGCGTAGGTTTACGGGTACGAATCCGAAGGGTGCGGGACGCGGCGGTGCCCCTCACCCCTCGGACTCCCCTTCCCCCGCTGGGACGCGCAAGACGCGTGCGGCACTCCCGCGTGTGAGCGTTCTCAGCAAGATGTAGTCTCGTTAATGCCGCGGTTTCTCTCCAAGCAAGGTGTGGCGCAGCCGCACCAGCGGAGATGTGTACACTGATGCGCCGTACGATGGCATCGTTCGTTCAGCGCGAAAATATTATTCGCGGCAAACGCCGCCGTCGCCACCCGACCTCGGATAAACACATCGAGCAACGCGAGCCGAGCGCGGCTTATTTTGCCGCCTGCGAAGAATATGCGGCTCGTGTGAACGCCACCTTTGTGCGCACTTCACACGCGGGAGCCGCGCCTTTTAAAGCGCACCGTTCCAAGGGAAAGCGGGAGAGTCTGAGAGGACGGAAAACCGTAGGGTTGTCCGTCCTTTCAGGTTCGTACTCGTTTCGCAAACGAAAAATCATCAAGAAGCAGTCCTTTCAGGTTCGTACTCGTTTCGCAAACGAAAAATCATCAAGAAGCAGTCCTTTCAAATTCGTACTCGTTTCGCAAACGAAAAATCATCAAAAAAGCCATCCGAGCAGATTCGCAACCCATTTCGTAAACGAAAAATCAGCGAAAAACCGTCCGTTATCCCCGATCCCAGCATAATCGTTCGTCAGGATTGGGCATGGGGCGCGTCGGAATGATGCGGTGCGTCACGATATATTTGGGAAATTTTACAAAAGCGCATTTCCCTCATATCCCGACACTGATGTGACGGATTATTCCATGTTCATATCGACACTTATTTCAGCATAAATATAATATAATAGTCTCACTTCCAAGGCAAGGAAAATAAAAAAAACGACGGAGGAACGCTATTATGGATGTTAAAAAGAACGCGGAAAGTGCGAGAGGACGAATCGGAGCATTAGGCGGAGCACTGCGGCAGTTTTTCGGAGCGGCGCTCGGGCGGTACACCGAGGACGGCGGCGAGGGCGGACTGAAGAAATTCGCCGCGTGGCTTGGCCGTGGGCTTTTGGCGGCGATGGCGGCTGGAATGCTCGCGGCGGGACAGTGCGCGTTTTCGACCTATCCGCTGGGACTGGCGCTGATGTGTGCGGCGCGGAAATATGTTCCGTTCATGTATGCGGGACTTGTGACGGCGTCGCTTTTCAACCGCGGACAGGCAGTCCCGCTGTTTCTGACCTGGACGTTCGCGTTTCTGTTCCGCATTGCCGTCGGACTTTGGATTTCCGGACGCGAGCGCGAATATGACACCGACGCGGAGGGCGACGCAGATCTTCGGCGCTTCGGCATTGACGATGAGCCTGACGGCGAGGACGGCGTCGGCGCAAGTCCGGGCGTCGGGCTGATATCGCGGCTTTGCGGAGTCGGAACGCTTTTCGGCGAACGAACCGCATACCGTGTGGCTGCGGCGATAGGAGCGGGGGCGCTGATCGCGGCGTACCGTGCGATATCTGGCGGCTTCCTTTATTACGACGCGCTGGGCGGAGTGCTCGATCTTACCGTGACGCCTGTTCTGACCTACATATTCTGCGGTGCGCTCGAACCGCGTTCGGAGAAAGCCGACACTGTGGGCGAAGCGGCGCTCTACACCCCGCGTTTTGAAGCGGGAGTATTAGCGCTCTGCTTTTGCGGAGTATACGCGCTGCGCGAGGTCAATATCCTCGGGTTTTCGATAGCGGCGGCGGCAGCGCTCTGCGTCACCCTCGCGGTTTCGCGTTCGGGAGGAATGCTGCGCGGCTCGGTCGCTGGGCTGATCTGCGGGCTTGCGTGTCACGGTATCGCCGGTATCACGACCTATTCGCCGATATTCGGTCTTGCCGGACTCGCGGCGGGACTCATATGGCAAGCCGGAGCGGTCGCGGCGACGGCTCTCGGCACTATCACGGGGATGGCGGCGGCGATAGCGACCTGCGGCTTCTCCGCGATAGCCGTCGCCGCGCCCGATCTGCTCTGCGGGGCGGTAATATTCGCACCGCTCGCTCATTTTAACCTGTTGCCGGAGGTCTGCGCCAAACCGGAATTTGGAGGTGAAGCCGCAAACAGAGGTGCGGCGTCAGCAGCCGCCGAGCGCGCCGGAGAGGAAACGCGGCGGCGGCTGGGCGATATCAGCGAATCGCTCGGTGCGCTGTCCGAGGTGTTTTATACCGTATCAGAGAGGCTTCGGCGTCCGGCGATGAGCGATATCGGGGCGGTATGCGCAAAAAGCTTCGACAGCTACTGCGAAAAATGCAGCTCCTATAAAGCCTGCCGCGCTATGTGGAAGGGTGGCGCGGAGGATGGAGCGGGAGCGCTCGCCGCCGTTCTGCGCAGGCGTGGTCACGCTGTGGAGGAGGACGTGCCGGAGAACATCGCGCAGCGCTGCCGCTGTATTGAACCCATACTCAAAAATATAAACAAAAACTACGCGCGGCTAATCGAGGATACTATGGGGAGGGACAGGACCTCGGTCGCCGCCGCCGATTACGGAGCGCTTTCCGAGCTTATAGCCGAGGAAGCCGCCGTTTGTGAGGAGGAGAGCAAATGCGACGAGGAAGGCTGCGAAAGACTGAAAGACGCCGCGCGGCGCGCGGGCTTTTACGCAAACAATATAGCTTTGTACGGAAGCCGCCGTAAAAACGTTATAGCCGGAGGGGTGGATATCTCGCGCACAAGGCTGCGCGCCGCCGAAATATCGAGCGTGTTCGGTCACGCCGCGGGAAGTGCGCTTACGCCGCCGAAATATTCGTTTTCGGGGGATTATGTCAGCATGAGTCTGAGCACGGCACGCCGTTTCGACGTGACCTACGCCAAAAAATGCCGCGTTAAGGAGGGTGAAACGCTCTGCGGAGACAGCATCACCGCTTTTGAGAACAAGGACGATTATTTCTACTCGATAGTAAGCGACGGAATGGGCAGCGGACGCGATGCGGCGCTTACCTCGCGCGTCACCGCTATCATACTCGAAAAAATGCTGCGCGGCTCAAACGCGCGGAGCTGCGCACTCAAGCTGGCGAACAATTTTATCCGCGCGAAGAACGCGGGAGACGAAACCTTCGCGACGGTCGATATGTGCGAGATCGATCTTTTGAGCGGAGAAGCGGTATTCGTCAAGGGCGGCGCAGCGCCGTCGTTCATCATCAGGGGGGGCAGGCTGTTCAAGATAGCGTCAAGCTCCATGCCGATAGGCATCACGCGCGAAATGAGCGCGGAGGAGATTACGGCGGCGCTCGAGGACGGCGATGTCATCGTCATGATGACCGACGGAGTCGCGCAGAGCTTTGAGGAAACCATGCTGCTCTGCGGTATGCTCTCGGACAATGCAGCCGACGCCGGCGGAGGGGCGTATATTCCAGATCCGGACGAGCTGCTTGCGCGGCTGATGGATTACGCCTCCGAGCACGGGCGGGACGACGACGTCAGCGCCGCCATAATCGCGGTGCGTGAAAGAAAGGGCTGAAGGCTTATGACTGCGTATGAAAAATAAGTGCGAAAAATGTGTCTGCGAATGATTGGAGGACTGAAAAAACATATGATTTGAGCTTTTTCACTGATACCGGAGGTATGGCGGCGGCGGCGCCCTCGGACGGAACGTTTGATCCGCGTTTAGGATCGTGTTATGCCGGATTCTGACGGTGTTTACCGCGTATTCATACCGACAGGCAGCGGCGCATATGCTTATACTGCGCGTCAACGGAGCTGTGACACTCCCGGACGCAAAAATCACGCCCCGCGAAAGGGATATCACTTTCGCGGGGCGACAATTTTTATCGGTGTAAAATGTGTGCTGCGGATAAAAAGCTTACACCTGACCTATTAAATAAACGTGAGTTCGACGAAATTATTATCAGCCTTAAAACCAGCTGCCGATTCAGGGCAGGGACCCTGATTAGGCGGCGCAAGTTCGCGAAAACCACATCACTATACGCGATAGAAATGGTGCGGTACAAACAAATTCATACTTACTCAATAATAAACTTTTTATTAAAGTTTTCGCCAGGCCTTTTCCAAAAGGCCGCGTACCCCTCCCCCGTCGAACTCACGTTACAGCGCCGCCCATTTGTTGAGGGCGTTTACATACGCGCGTATCGACGCTTCGATAATATCCGGCGCGGCGCTGCGTCCGGTGAACGACGCGCCGTCGATGGTGATCTTGACCTTAGCCTCGCCGAGAGCGTCCGCGCCCTCGGTCACCGCTTTGATGTTGTATTCGTCAAGCCGTATGCAGTCAGCGCCCGAAAGCCGCTGTATGGCGTTGAACGCCGCCGAAATAGGCCCGTCGCCGACAGCAGAATCGGAGAGGGTCGCGCCGCGGCAGGAGAGCGTCACCATCGCCATCGCCATCATGCGGTTGCCGCTCTGAATCTGAAAGGTATCGAGCGCGTAAACGCTGTCGCGGCTGTCGAGATATTCGTTGACGAGCGCCATTATATCGTCGTCCGAAACATTTTTTTTGTCGGCATAATCCTTGAACCGCGAAAAACAGGCGGTCACGGCGTCGTCGGACAGCGTATAGCCAAGCTCTGCGACGTGCTCGGCGAAGGCGTGGCGTCCGCTCAATTTGCCGAGTATAAGCTGCGTTTTGCCGCAGCCGACGCTCTCGGGCGTCATTATTTCGTATGTAGCGGAGTTTGCGAGCATACCGTGCTGATGTATGCCGCTTTCGTGCGCAAAGGCGTTTGCACCGACAATAGGCTTATTCGGCGGCACGACGACCGAGCAGAGCGACGAAACGATGCGCGAGGTTTCGGATATGCGCCGGGTGTCGATCCCGCATTCGCAGCCGTAGTATGAGCCGCGCGTGTAAAGCGACATGGCGATTTCCTCAAGCGCGGCGTTGCCTGCCCTCTCGCCGATGCCGTTAACGGTACATTCGATTTGAGAAGCGCCGTTCTGTATCGCCGAAAGGCTGTTTGCGACGGCGAGTCCAAGATCGTTATGGCAGTGCGCCGATATCACGGCGTTTTCTATTCCGCGTACATTATGCGCGGCGTCGTAAATGAGCTTCCCGAATTCGGCGGGCGAATTATAGCCGACGGTGTCGGGGATATTGACGGTTGAAGCGCCGTTCGCGCAGGCGGTTTCGAGCGCGCGGAACAGAAATTCGGGATCGCTGCGTCCGGCGTCCTCGGCGGAAAACTCGACGTCTGCGCAGAGCGAGCGTGCATAAGCGACGCTGTGCGCAATGTGCGCGATCACCTCGTCGCGCGTCATTTTCAGCTTATACCGCATATGAATATCGCTCGTCGCGATGAAAACGTGTATGCGCGGACGCGCGGCGGCGGACAGCGCTGCTGCTGCGGCGTCTATATCGGCGTCGGAGCAGCGTGCGAGCGCACAGATGACCGGCTCGCGCACCTCCTGCGATATCAGCTCCACGCATTTGAATTCGCTTTTTGACGAAATCGGAAAGCCGGCTTCGATGATATCTGCCTTCATGCGGGAAAGCGCACGGGCAATCTCGAGCTTGCCGTCGCGGGCGAGATGAACGCCGGGCGTCTGTTCGCCGTCGCGCAGTGTGGTATCGAAAAGGAGAATTTTACGCATTGCACTAACCTCTTGCCGCTTGCACGGCTGTAATTTATATTATAATGTTATATTTTCGGTTATTATAGCACATTATGCGGCAATATGCAACGGTATTCTCCGGATTTGACCATTGATAATGTCCGCTGTGCTTACGCTCTGCCAAACGACCTTTCGGCGAAATAACGCGCGGCTTCAAGACCGTATTTCGAGCCGGCGGCGTTATCCTCCATGCCCTCGAATTCGACCGACGCGAAGCCGTTATAGCCCGAACGGACGATGTCGGCTATCGCGCCCGCCGTATCGAGGTCGCCCTGACCGAGAATCGAGCCGCGCAGCATATAGAGTCCCGAATTTGAAGAAAACCAGCAGCCGCTGTCGCACCGAAAAAGTCCTCCGATCGGCGGCAGAGCGTCGGCGCGGCGGATATAAAAATCTTTAAGATGTATCATTTCGGCGAACGGCAGGCACTTTTTGACCGCCGCCGCCGGATCGTCCTCGACGCAGATGAAGTTTCCGATATCGATGAGCATACGGAAATTATCGCGTCCGACGGCGTCGATAAGGCGTATGCAGCGGTCGGCGCCGTTGACGAAAAAGCCGTGATTTTCGACCATTGTCGTAATTCCGTACTGCGCGGCGTAATCGGCAAGCTCACGGCAGGCTTCGGTCATTATCGGAAATTCTCGCTCAAAATCAAGGGTGGTATTTGTTTCAAGCGGCCGGCGAAACGATGAAATATCGTGGCGCATACGCTTTATGCCGAGCCGCGCGGCGACATCTATATGACGTTTTATGCGCTCAACCTCGGCTTTACGCGCTGAAATATCGCTTTTAAGCAGGTCGCCCAGCACCGCGTAATCGGATACGGGCAGCGAAAGCTCGCCGGACAGCGCTTTTATGTCATTGATGAGCGAAGCGTTGAAAACTCCGGTTTTGTCGTCGTAAAGAGTGAAGCCGAACGGCACAAGCTCGATATGCCCTGCGCCGTTGTGCGCGGCGAAACGCATGACGTCAAGTATGCTAAGCTCGCCGCTCTCGATTTTATTTACCATGCTGTATGAAGATAGTCCGATTATCATAGTATTTTATCCATAGTGTGAAAAAAACCGTTTTTGCGCCTGTCAATATTTATTGAGCAAATTGCCAATAAATATATTCTTTCACACACTCTTCCCTTTCGCTGTTAAAAATAAATATGCTTTCAACATTTACAATCGCAAAATCAAATAAAAATAATCCGCCCATGCTCGGCAGGGGTTTGGGGGCGGCCTTCCGCCCCCAACGCATCCCAGCATCCCAATTATTTTCCGAGAAGCGCGCGGAGTTCGGAGTTTTCGGACTGGAGGTCGGAGATAGTGCGTTCATAGTCGGCGAACTGTTTTTTCGCGTCGCCGACGCGGGCTTCCGCTTTGATTTTCAAATCGAGATAATCGAGAGCGCAGAACATTGCGGCGTCCATTTTAGTCACCCGTCCGCTTTTCATCGTCATATCTTTAATACGTTCCTCGATCTGGGCTGCGAGCGAATTTAAGTATTCGTCGCTTTCCTCGGAAACGAGGGTAAGGCTCATTCCCAGAATATTTATCGTATGCTTATCTTTCATTTTAACCGCTCCTTTGTCATTTTAACACGCTTTTGCCGGACGCGCCGCATTTTATTTATTCATACGCGTCAAACATCCGCGGAAGGCGAATATTTACCGAAATACTATTGAAAAAAACGGCGCGAAACGTTATACTGTTATTATAGCGGATAATGACGCCCATTTCAAGGCGGCGGTGTTAATTTTTCGCGATTTTATATTTCGGAGCGATATATGAACATTATAAAAAACGCGGCGCGCATCGTTTTCAAGGTCGGTTCGTCGACCCTGACGCATGATACCGGGCTGCTCAATCTTCACCGTATAGAAATACTCGCCCGTGTGCTTTCCGATTTCTGCAACATGGGCAAGGAGGTTATTCTCGTCACAAGCGGCGCGCAGGCGGCGGGCAGAGGGCGCACCGGCTTTGATCACCGCCCGAAAACCATACCCGAAAAGCAGGCTATGGCGGCGATAGGTCAGAACGAGCTTATGCGCGTTTATGAACGGTTTTTCTCGGCGTACAGCCGCCCAATCGCGCAGCTGCTGCTCACAAAGGATATTATCGATAATCCCAAGAGCCGCACAAACGCGCAGAACACCTTCAACACCCTGCTCGATATGAAGGTAATGCCGATAGTAAACGAAAACGATACCATCGCCTTCGACGAGATCGAATTCGGCGACAACGATACCTTGTCGGCATATGTCGCCGAGCTTACCGGCGCGGACGCGCTCGTGATTTTAAGCGACATCGACGGACTTTACGACTCCGACCCCCATGTAAATCCGTCGGCAAAGCTGATACCGACCGTGGCGGCGGTGGACGATAAGATCCTCTCCTACGCGGGCGGCGCGGGCAGCGACGTCGGCACCGGCGGGCTTATCACAAAGCTGCACGCCGCGCAGATAGCCAACGGCGCGGGTATTCCTATGTTCATTGTCAATGGCGAAAACCCGGAAATATTGTACGATTTACATGAGGGAACGCACGTTGGAACATATTTTATGTCGAAATGAGGAGCGCGTATGAGTATTTTTAACGAACATAACACAACTGATTACGTTCTCGGACTGTGCGCCGGCGC
>JBAXZA010000036.1:0-9968 GCA_041670545.1 Eubacteriales bacterium
ATCTCGAGCAGATTCATAAACGCGCCCGAGGTGAGCAGCGACGGCACCTCGTACATTCGCACATAGACGGCGTCATAAGCTGTTTCACCCGCCGCGACGTCCTTTGTCACCCGCGATACGATTTTGTCGTGATCGCAGCTCTCGGCGGAGATTTTGATGTTCAGTTTTTCCTCCACCTTGGTATTGCGCTCATAAACGGCGTCGTTTATAATGTCGCCCGTCGCGGTGTCGGCGTCGAGGTCCTTATTTGCGCGCTCGCCCCAACTTGCAAAGTACCAATGCAGAAATTTGAACTCGTAGCCGTTGTAATCGGTGCCTTCCGGAATGTCGGCGGCATAGGCGGTAACGGCGGCTTCGGTTTCGGCGGAGATATCATCGTCCGCCCGCGCAGCTGTAACATCGGGCGCTGTGTCCGTTTTGCCCCCGCAGGACGCGAGCATAAGCGCCGCTAAAAGAAGCGCCATCAGCATACTTGCGGTTTTTTTCAATTTTAAATCCCCCTAAATCAAATGTTTTGTTATATTGTTAAGTCGATACCGCATAATTCACATTTTCTATTGCTGAAATACAGGTGTTGACATCACTAACTTTAATAAAAATGCAATTTATGCGGTGCTGCCTTAAAAAACTTATCGTATAAGTGTTAATATATTACACATTATACAGTTACCCACATTTATTATAACGCTTTTATCTGCTTACGTCAATAACCCTGCGACGGCTTTTTGATTTTTATACATTATTCACAATCATCACCATAGGTTTCCGTGCATTTACATTGTCACACGGCTGTGCGGAACGACGTATGCAGCATCCGGACAGCGTCGGCTGAGATTTTGCGCAGGACGTATTTTTGTGCAATTTAATTTCATGTTTCACTTGTAAAAGTGAATATAAAATGATATAATAAGAAGATAAAATATACGGTTTTGACGAGGTGCGCCGATAATGGTGAATCTGCACGAGAATCACCGCGCACGGCTGCGCGGACGTTTTATAAGCGACTGTCACGCTCTCGGCGGCGACGTTTTCGACGGCTGGGAGGAGCACAATATCGCCGAGCTGCTGCTTTTTTACGCCGTTGCCCGCCGTGATGTCAACGAGGACGCTCACCTCCTCTGCTCGCGCTTCGGTTCGCTTAACGCGGCGCTTTCGGCGGGTGAAAATGAGCTTCCTCCGGCGGTATATCGCCTTTTCACCGCGATAAACGCCCTGCTTCCGTATGCGCTCGACTCGGCGTCAGGCTTTGCGGACGCGCAATCCGCGGCTCGCTCGGCGCTGCGCGATCTGCATGACGGTGAAGCGGAGGTCTTATTTTTCACCTCGGCGCTCTCCGCGCTCGGACGCGCCGCGCTGCCGGTATCCGATGAAGAAAATACGGCTTGCGCCGGCTCCGCTCCTCTCCGGCAGATAATTACACGAGAGCTCATAGTTACCGGCGCGGAATGTGTGATGACGGTTCGGCGCGGAGAAAATCCGCCCGATTCAGCCGAGCTTGAAACTCTGCGCGCACCATATGAAATTTGCCGGTGTCTCGGACGAAGCTATCTCGGAACATTTTCGCTGAGCGGAGAGGACACGAGCGGAGACATGGCAGATGCTGTGACACACATTACCGAACGCGACCGCCAGCTTTTGCTCGCGCTTATGTCGATAGTGTCACGCGGCGGCGAAACGCTTTGCGATACGCTTTTTGCACATTTTCACAGTCTGCGCGCCGTCCTGCGTGCCGATATACGCGAGCTTTCCGGCGTCGTCGGCGAACGTGCGGCGGTGCTTGCCGCCATGCCGCGCGCCATTTCGCGTCGTATGGCAAAGTGCGGCGTCAGAGCGTCAGCTCATGTCAGCCGCGCACAGACTCTGCGGGCGGCGGGAGATGGCTTCGTGCGGCTGTATGCGGGCGCGGAGGGCGAGCTGTGCCGCGTCTGCGCTATAAGCGACGGATGTTTACCACGGGATTTTGACATCTGCGGCGGCGGCGGTTTTTCCTCCGCGCGGCTCGATATGAATATGCTCGCGCGTTATGCCTGCGCGCACTCCGGCTGCGAGATCATCGCCGCGCACAATCATCCGGCGTCGGAGCGGGAGCTTTCGCGCCGTGATATCGACGCAGCCGAGCTTCTTCGCGCCGATATGCGCATTATGGGGCTGAAGCTCGCCGCCTGCATGATGATATGCGGCTCAAGCTATACGTTTTTTTGATGTTTACAATGGGAGGATAATATATTGAAGCAGCGCGACGATAAATTTGTTCTCAAAAGTGAAATGACGCCGACCGGCGATCAGCCGCAGGCTATCGACAAGCTGGTCGCCGGTGTTCTCGCCGGCGATCACGAGCAGACCCTTCTCGGCGTCACCGGTTCGGGCAAGACCTTTACGATGGCGAACGTCATAGAGCGGCTGCAGCGCCCCACCATTGTGCTTGCGCACAATAAAACGCTCGCGGCACAGCTCTGCGCAGAATTCCGCGAATTTTTTCCGGACAACGCCGTCGAATATTTCGTTTCATATTACGATTATTATCAGCCGGAAGCATATATACCGGGCAAGGACGTTTATATCGAAAAGGATTCGATGATAAACGACGAGATAGACAAGCTGCGCCACAGCGCCACCTTCGCGCTTTTCGAGCGGCGCGACGTTATCATCGTTTCGTCGGTATCCTGCATATATTCGCTGGGCGACCCGCGCGAATATGAGAAGCTTACCATCGCCGTCCGCCCCGGTATGCCGATGTCGCGCGACGAATTTGTCGAACGGCTCATCGCCGACAGCTACGAGCGCAACGATATCAATTTCGTGCGCGATAAATTCCGCGTGCGCGGCGATATCGTCGAGGTTTTCCCCGCGTCGAGCGACAACAAGGCTATACGGGTGGAATTTTTCGGCGACGAGATCGAACGCGTGAGCGAGATCAACGTGCTGACCGGCGAGCTTATCTCGGTGCTTTCGTACGCCGCAATCTTTCCGGCGACGCACTATGCCGTTTCGGAGGAGGCGCGCGAAAAAGCGCTCGGTCAGATTCAGGAGGAAATGACCGCTCAAGTCGAATATTTCAAGGCGAACGGCAAGCTGCTCGAGGCTCAGAGGATCGAGGAACGCACAAAATACGACCTCGAGATGCTTCGTGAGATAGGCTACTGCTCGGGCGTCGAAAACTATTCGTCGATATTTTCCGGCAGAATGCCAGGCGAGATGCCCTACACCCTGCTCGATTATTTTCCCAAGGATTTCCTTATGTTCATCGACGAGAGCCATGTGACTCTGCCGCAGGTGCGCGGAATGAGCGGCGGAGATACCGCGCGCAAGAAGAATCTCGTTGAATACGGCTTCCGCCTGCCCTCCGCTTATGACAACCGTCCTCTGCGTTTCGAGGAATTCGAGAAGAAGCTCAATCAGGTGATATATGTCAGCGCCACGCCGTCCGAATACGAGCGCACCCGCTCCGATCAGATAGTCGAGCAGATCATACGTCCCACGGGGCTTTGCGATCCCGAGATCGAGGTTCGCCCCATCGACGGTCAGGTCGACGATCTTATAGGAGAGATACACACCCGCGCCGCCCGAAGCGAGAGAATCCTCGTCACCACCCTCACCAAAAAGATGGCGGAGGATCTCGCCGAATATTTCGAGAGCAACGGAATAAAAGTCAAATATATACACCACAATATTGAAACAATGGAACGCATGGAGATACTGCGCGACCTGCGGCTCGGCGTTTTCGACGTGCTGGTCGGCATAAACCTTCTGCGTGAGGGGCTTGATATCCCCGAGGTGTCTCTCGTCGCTATACTCGACGCCGACAAGGAGGGACTTCTGCGCAACGAAACCTCGCTCATTCAGACGGTGGGACGCGCCGCGCGCAACGCCGAGGGCAAGGTCATTATGTACGCCGAAACCATCACCCGTTCGATGCGCGCAGCTATCGACGAAACTAACCGCCGCCGCTCCATTCAGACGCAGTACAACTCCGAACACGGAATCACGCCGAAAACCATCGTCAAGGCGGTGCGTGACCTCATCGAGATAGGCGTCAAGGAGGACGTCAAGGAAGCGCGCAAGGTCGGCAAAAAGCTCTCAAAGCAGGAAAAGAAGGATATCATCGAAAAGCTCACCGCCGAAATGAAAGCCGCCGCCAAAGCGCTCGAATTTGAGCGCGCCGCATATCTGCGCGACCAAATACAGGCGATTTCGATGAAATAACCGCAGTGGGACACGGCTTTTTTGGAAAAAAGCAAGGCAAAAACTTTATACAAATGATATTTCATAGGGCTTGTTCGTAAAATCGCTGCAAACTGTCAAATTGAATAAAATATATTGGAAAGTTTGTATTACATCGAAAAATCCGAAAACTCGGATATATGGTTTTTATCTCGTGATTTTTCATTTTACGAACAAGACCTAAAACAGAGCTATTGGGTATTATAATTAACAAAAATACCGTATGACACGGAGGTCAATTCTATATGGCTATCTCACAGCTTACCGTACGCGGCGTTCGCGTACATAATCTGAAAAATATCGATCTTACGATTCCGCGCGACAAGCTCGTCGTGTTCACCGGACTTTCCGGCTCGGGAAAATCGTCGCTCGCCTTTGATACGATATACGCCGAGGGTCACCGCCGCTTCGTCGAGTCGCTGTCCTCCTACGCGCGAATGTTTTTGGGTCAGCTCGACAAGCCAGATATCGATTCAATCGAAGGACTTTCGCCCGCGATATCCATCGATCAGAAAACGACCTCCAAAAATCCGCGCTCTACCGTCGGCACAGTGACCGAGATATACGATTATCTGCGCCTTATGTACGCCCGCGTCGGCATACCTCACTGCCCCGTCTGCGGGCGCGAGATACGTCAGCAGTCGGTGGATCAGATACTCGATCAGATAATGACGATGCCCGCCGGCACGCGTTTTCTCGTTTTAGCGCCGGTCGTGCGCGCCAAAAAGGGAATGCACGAAAAGGTTTTCGGCGACGCGAAAAAGAACGGCTACGTCCGCGTCCGCGTCGACGGCTATATGTACGATTTATCCGATGAGATAAACCTCGACAAATATAAAAAACACGATGTCGACATTGTCGTCGACCGTCTTGTGATGAAGCCCGAGATACGCACCCGCCTTTCCGATTCTGTCGAAACCGCGCTTACCCTTGCAGACGGCATTCTGCATATTGCGCCGCTCGCCGCCGATGGGGGAGAGACGCCCGCCGAGCTTACCTTTTCGCAGAATTACGCCTGCGAGGAGCATGGCGTCAGCATAGGCGAGCTTGCGCCGCGTATGTTTTCCTTTAATAATCCGATAGGAGCCTGCCCAGAATGCGCGGGACTCGGCGAGCGCAGCATCATCAGCGAGGAAAAGGTGATACCCGACAAAAGCCTGTCGCTTCGCGGCGGCGCTGTCGCCGTCAACGGCTTCAAAAGCGCCGGAGAGGATACCTGGCTCGGCCCGCTTTATATCGAAATCGGCAAAAAATACGGTTTTGACCTCGACACACCGATAAAGGATTATTCAAAAGCAGCGTATAAGGCGCTAATGCGCGGCACTGACGAAGCTTACGACGTCACCCGTGCGTTCGACGGCGTCACAAAGCATCAGAAAAGCGTCAAATGGGACGGTATCGTCAATATTATACAGCGCCGCTATGAGCAGACGCAGGACGAATATTATCAGGATTTTGTCGACACCGTTCCATGCCCCTCCTGCAAGGGACAGCGGCTCAAGCCCGAAAGCCTCGCCGTTACTGTCGGCGGAAAAAATATTCATGAATTCTGCTCTATGAGCATCACCGACGCGCTCGGTTTTGTAAATTCACTTTGCTTTACCGAAACCGAGCTTGCCATCGCGCGTGAGATCATCAAGGAAATAAAGGCGCGGCTGGGCTTTCTCGTCAGTGTCGGGCTTGATTATCTCACACTGACGCGGCGCGCCGGAACGCTTTCTGGCGGCGAAGCTCAGCGCATACGCCTTGCGACGCAGATAGGCTCGTCGCTCGTCGGAGTGCTTTATATCCTCGACGAGCCGAGCATCGGACTGCATCAGCGCGACAACCACAAGCTCATCGACACGTTAAAGCGTCTGCGCGACGCCGGAAACACGCTTATCGTCGTGGAGCATGACGAGGAAACGATGATGGAGAGCGATTACATCGTCGATATCGGCCCGGGCGCGGGAGTTCACGGCGGAGAAATCGTCGCGCAGGGAACGCCCGCCGAGATCATGCGCGACGAAAATTCGGTCACAGGCGCATTTTTATCGGGCAGACGAAAGATCGCCGTTCCCGAAACGCGCAGATGCGGAAACGGCAAATTTTTAACCGTTTACGGCGCTGCCGAACATAACCTGCGCGGCATAGACGTCACCTTCCCGCTCGGCGAATTTATATGCGTCACCGGAGTTTCGGGAAGCGGCAAATCGTCGCTCGTGAACGGGATTTTATATTCGGTGCTCGCCCGCGACCTCAACCGCGCGCATACCTATCCGGGTAAATACGACCGCATTGAGGGAATTGAAAATCTCGACAAGATCATCGCCATCGACCAAAGCCCGATCGGACGCACGCCGCGCTCCAATCCCGCCACCTATACGGGACTTTTCAACGATATCCGCGAGCTTTTCGCACAGACCACCGACGCAAAAATGCGCGGCTACAAGGCGAACCGCTTCAGCTTCAATCTCAAGGGCGGACGCTGCGAGGCCTGCGAGGGCGACGGAGTCAAGCGCATCGAGATGCACTTTTTGCCCGACGTTTACGTCACCTGCGACGTCTGCCGCGGGCGGCGCTACAACCGCGACACCCTTGAGGTCAAATACAAGGGCAAAAACATCTTCGAGGTGTTAGATATGACCGCCGAGGAGGGAGTCGAATTTTTCTCGGCGATACCGCGAATATCGCGCCGGCTGCAAACATTATGCGACGTCGGACTCGGTTACGTCAAAATCGGTCAGTCGTCGACGACTCTTTCAGGCGGCGAGGCACAGCGCGTCAAGCTCGCGACCGAGCTTTCCAAGCGCGGCACCGGACGCACGATATATATCCTCGACGAGCCGACGACCGGTCTGCACAGCGCCGATGTGGACAAGCTCATCGAGGTGCTCCAGCGGCTATGCGACGCCGGAAACACTGTGCTTGTCATCGAGCATAACCTCGACATGATAAAAACCGCTGATCATGTCATCGATTTAGGACCTGAGGGCGGCGACGGCGGAGGAACGCTCGTCTGCTGCGGCACGCCCGAACAGGTTGCGCAGTGCGAACGCTCCTATACCGGTCAGTATCTGCAAAAAGCGCTCGCATGGGGACGCGGCGAGCTGAAGCCCGATCTCAATTAACGAAAAGCATATGACTTGAAGAGCAAAGATAAAAGGTTGTATACTAAATGTTTGGGAGAAGCCAGACCCACAGCACTCAAAATAAATAATAAACAATAAAAGAGAGCATATCCGAAAGAAATCTGATAGAATGAGGTTACAATACACCATTCATCAGAGGTCAAAAGATATGCTCTCAACTAATTATATGAGGAATTGCTCGGATTACAAGGGGTAATCGTAAAAAGTACAAAAACAACGGAAAAACGGACTATGAAACCTTTGATTAATTCGCCGATGTGTTGAAATCAAGGGCGTTCAGCCCTTGTATTTTGCATTTGCGTGGACGAATTACCATTATTCAGAGTTCCATAACTATTGACAAATAGCCGTTAAAACCGTCTGCGGCGTTTAATTATTATCGTATGTTCAAACGTTTTACGCAAGCAGCAGAGCGCGCAGATCATCGACGCTTCCGGCGATATAATCGGGAGCGGCGGCGTCAAGCTCTCCCTTCTGCGAATAGCCCCAGCGCACCGCGCAGCAGGAGATGCCGACCGTGCGCGCGCCGTTGATATCGTGTATGCGGTCGCCTATCATGATGATCTGCGACTTATCCTCCGCTTTGAGCAGGCGCATGACCTCTGTTATAACCTCGCACTTCGCGGTGCGGCGGCCGTCAAGCTCGCTGCCGGCGAGCGCGTCTATATAGCCGCCAAGTCCATAGCGGTCAAGTATGCGCTCGGCGAAAACGCCCGGCTTGGAGGTCGCGACGCCAAGCTTGACTCCGGCGGTGGTGAGTGAGGAGAGCAGACCGGTTATTCCCGGCGTGACCTCGTTCTGAAAAATGCCGGCGGTGGAATAGCGTTCGCGGTAATATTCAATAGCCTCGCGCGCTTTTTCTTCGGCAAGACCGTAATGCTTGATATAAAGATCGGTGAGCGGCGCTCCGATAAAACGGACCAAGAATTCGGGATCTCCGACGGTAATGCCAACCTTTTCAAGCGAATATTTCATGCAGGTCGTGATGCCTATCTTAGGATCGGTCAGCGTGCCGTCAAGATCGAATAGAACGAATTTGAATTTGGGCATGATATTGTCCTCCGCAGTTTGACTGCCGTATGGTAGGGAAGCGCTTGATATCATAATACGATGAAAAGACGCGCTTGCGCTCGGACGGTCAGGTATTGTTCGTAAAATGAGAAATCACGCAATAAAAACCATATTTTATGAACAAGCCCTAATATGCCGTAGCTTGTAAAATGCCGTATAAACAGCGTTTTGAACTTGTATTTCACCATCGAAAAATGTGCGTGACACGTTATGCGGCGATCCAATTTTATATTTCGCGAGGTTTCGTTCGCAAAAACAAATCACGGAATAAAACCATAGACATGAGTTTTTTTAACATTATAAATGTGAAAGTAAATCATGCGGTATTTCTTTTATACTTAGCGCGGATGTATTACGAACAAATCCTAAAAAAAACGCTCCCCACTATTGCGGAGAGCATTTATGACGCGGAAAAACCGCTGGAGCGGATTACGGGGTTCGAACCCGCCACCTCGACCTTGGCAAGGTCGCGCTCTACCAAATGAGCTAAATCCGCAGATGTCTGCGTGAGCAGACATTTTTTATGGAGGCGACACCCGGAATCGGACCGGGGATGAAGGTTTTGCAGACCTCTGCCTTACCGCTTGGCTATGTCGCCGCATTCAAACGGCTTTTTGCAGCATCACATCTGCCCGGCACGCGCTTCTGTTGGAACACAACGTCCGGAAAATTCCGTCCTACAAAATGGAGCGGATTACGGGGTTCGAACCCGCCACCTCGACCTTGGCAAGGTCGCGCTCTACCAAATGAGCTAAATCCGCATATATCCGCTGAAAAACAGCGGATTGCCGGCTTATTCTAAGCCTTATGGTGCCTCCGGTCGGAATTGAACCAACGACACGGGGATTTTCAGTCCCCTGCTCTACCAACTGAGCTACAGAGGCAAATAATATCGACCGATCTTAGGCGCAGTCTATTGACTGTTATCAGCCTTCAACCGGTCGACGTGGTGACGGAACGTCACCTTTAATATGGCGACCTGGATGGGGGTCGAACCCACGACCTCTAGCGTGACAGGCTAGCGTTCTAACCAACTGAACTACCAGGCCATATATGGTGGGAACAATAGGGCTCGAACCTATGACCCTCTGCTTGTAAGGCAGATGCTCTCCCAGCTGAGCTATGCTCCCAAAAATTGTGTCGCAAACTTCGTTCCGAGTAGATCTGGGTTGCTAAATCTTACTGTATCCGCTAAGCTGTTGCTTACTTTGTTCTTGCCTGCGACGTTTAGTATTATAGCATATCCGATTCTATTTGTCAATACCTTTTTTGAAAAAACATAAAAATAATATTAATTTGGGATTTTGCTAAAAATTGCGGGAAAGGGTTTTATTGATTAATATAGAAAGAAGCTTGATATTTGCTTGCCAAAGGAGGTGATGATGCTGCGCGGACGGCGTTTTCGATGATTATTTGCTTACTAAGCGAGGTGATGATGCTGCGCTGATGGCGTTTTCGATGATTTTTCGTTTGCGAAACGAGGTACGAACCTGAAAGGACGGACAACCTTACGGTTTTCCGTCCTCTCAGACTCTCCCGCTTTCC
>JBAXZA010000037.1:0-9915 GCA_041670545.1 Eubacteriales bacterium
CTATACGCAGCGCCGTTTCGCGGTCAATCCCGCATTCGTCGGCGAACGCGCACAGCACCGCCTGCGAACAGTTATACCCGCTTTTAAATAGCTTTTCGGCAATTTCAGCCTTGTTCATTTACTTTATCCCTTTATTCTTTTATTTTATGTCCGGCGCTGATTTCAGGTCACGTCGCTGGTCATGCGCTTTTCGTCCTCTATCAGCGAATCTATCGAGGCGTCAAGCCCGGCAAGGGTATCGTTCAGCGAACGGCGGCGGCGAGCGACGCGTATATCATCATCGAGCAGAGAACGTTTTATTATCGGGAAGCTCTCCCTAATTTTTGATATCAGCTCTTTTTCGCGGCTGATCCTGCCGTCGTAAACCGCACTCATTCCGATATAATCGGGTATATCCGACGGTGAAGCTTTATATTTGAGATATCCGCTGTTGACAAACGAATTTATCAGTCCGAGACGCGCGCTGTCGCCTGTACGATAGCTGTTCTGCGCCGCTCCGCAAAGCTGCGATACCGTTTCGCTGCGGTCGGAGATTATCTCCGGATGCAGCATTATTACGGCAGAGCGGTACGCGCGGCGCAGACGATCGTATTCGGTGTCGCTCATAACGCGCTGCGCCGCGATATAGGCATCGATTATGTCCATCCGCTTTTTCTGAGCCGCGAGCCGTTCGTTCATACGTGCAAATTCGATATCAAGCTGATGCTCGGCGCGGGCTATATACCGGTCGAGATCAGCACGGCGGCGGTATTCGCTCGCGGCGCGAAGATATTCGCATCGGCGGCGCTGACGAAGCAGCTTGCAGCGTGTCTGAGCCACCGAATATTCGAGCCGTCCGAGTTTTTCGTTGTAGTCACGCTCGAGCGCGGGGCAGATATAGCTTTCAAGCTCCTCACGCTCGATAATCAGCGACGAGAGCAGCATTCTTTTGATATTGAAACCGTTTACTATACTTACGCTGTCCAAGTTATCTCCCCCTGTCCGCATACATTTAGGCAAAAATTCGTTATCGGACATTATTATAACAGATTACGTCTTATTTTTCAAGTGCTTTGATCACAGATTATTTTATTATGGAGATTACCTATCGATGAAAAAATATTTCACAGCCGCTGCTGCCGCGCTTATATGCTTTATATGCTGTTTGGGCTTCACCTTAGCCTGCGCACTCGTTCCGCACGCCGCGATCAGCGCAAACGCGCTTAAAAGCGCCGATTATTACGACGGACGCGAGCTTTTCGAGCATATTAACTGCTCCGACATAACCGACAACTACGCCGATACCATCTGGCTTTCAATCGCTTACCGCTTTGACTCCGCACATCCGCTCTCGTCGGCGATGAAAGCGGAATTCCCCTCCGGCGGTGATATGAACGCCTCCGACGCGTTCATATCGCTTGTAAAGGATGAATACGATGGTTCTTTCGCCGATTATTCGCGTTATTGGCACGGCACAGCTTCGCTTCTGCGTCTGCTGTTTGTGTTTTTCGACGTCTGGGGAATGAAAATATTATCGCTCGCCGCAGTCGTCACGCTCTCGGTGATATATATTATATTGCTTATAAAACGCCGGCAGTACGCCCTTTCAATAGTGTATGTTCTTCTTTTCGCGCTGTTCCGTTTGTGGAACGCCGCGGTATGCTTTGAATACGCGCCATGTGTAATTTTTGCGCTTTTGTTCTCCATTATTATTATGAAAGCGCACAGGCGCGGAGCGGGCGAGACGTTTTATATGGCGTTTTTCGCCGCCGCCGGTATCTTGACCTGCTATTTTGATTTTCTCACAACCGAAACTCTTACCTTTACACTGCCGTTTTTGACGCTGTTCTTATGCCGACGCGAAAGTTCCGCGCAGATAAGCATTCCGGAACGCGCTCCGGCTGCCGAGCTGCTTTTTACCGTAAAATGCGGCGGCGCGTGGTTTTGCTCCTATGCGTTCATGTTCGCCGCAAAATGGGGCATCTCCGCTGTTATGTTCGGCGGTTCAACCTTATCCGAAACTATGGCGGACGCCGCGCTTCGGATATCCGGCAATATTCCGCAGGAGGTCTATGGTGAAACCATCGGCGCGCTGGCAAACAATTTGGGCGAGCTTTTCCCCATTTCGCTCATATCGTCAACGCCCGGCAGAATCATCGCCGCCGCCGTCCTATTCATATTAATTTTATGCGCCGTTTACCTGTTTCGTCCAGAGGGCGATTTTGACTATTCGCTGCTGCTCCTCCCCGCGCTCGCGCTTATTCCGGCGGCGAGATATGTCCTTCTGCGCTCACATTCCTGCCTGCACTATTTCTTCACCTACCGTGCGCTCCTCCCCTCCGCCGCCGCGCTCATATTATTCCTCATACTTGGACTTGGCTTTGACCACAGGAGAAAACGCCGATGAAGCTTACAATTTTAATGCCATGCCGTAATGAAGAAAAAACTATCGCCGCGTCGATAGCCGAAGCTCAAAAATACATAACCGAGAGCAGTATAGACGCCGAAATACTCATATCCGACAACATCAGCTCCGACCGAAGCGCCGAGATCGCCGTGATGTGCGGGGCACGCGTGATAAGCTCGTCGCCCGGCGGCTACGGTCATGCCCTTATCGCCGGAATCAACGCGGCGAGGGGGGATTACATTCTGATGGGCGACTGCGATATGAGCTATGATTTTTATCATATCGGAGGATTTATCGAGAAGCTCGACGAGGGCTGCTCGCTTGTCATGGGCAACCGTTTCAGGGGCGGTATCGAACATGGCGCTATGCCCTTTTCGCACCGTTTTATCGGAGTTCCGGCGCTCACGCTCATCGGAAATATCGTCTACCGGACACATCTGGGCGATTATCACTGCGGGCTGCGAGCGTTTCGACGCCGCGATGCGCTTTCGCTCGGTCTTTGCTGCGGAGGTATGGAATTTGCGTCCGAGCTTATCGGACGTTTTTCGCGCGCGGGTTATCCTATATGCGAGATTCCGACCGTTCTGCGGCGCGACAGACGCGGTAAAAAAGGTCATCTGCGTACAGTACGGGACGGATTTCGTCATCTCACCTTCATGCTGAACGGTAGAATATGAATTACAAGCTTCCGCGCCCTCTCACGGGCAATATGCTCAAAGCTATCGCCGCCGCCGCAATGCTCTGCGACCATACTGCGGTGATATTGCTTCCGAATTCCCCATTTTATACGGCGATGCGCGCGGTCGGACGTCTTGCATTCCCGATTTTTGCGTTTTTTATCGCCGAGGGCTGCGCATACACCAGCAGCCGCGTAAAATATCTGCTCACTATGCTCGCTGTCGGAATCCCCTGTCAGCTGCTCGAATTTTTCGCCGCCGGAGAGAAAAAGCTGAATATTATGTTCACCCTCGCACTCGGAGCCGAGCTTATTTTTGCTTATGACCGAATGATATCCGGCGGCGCTCATACAGTCGGCACTAATGGCTCGGAAAACAACGTTTCCGAGCCGAAATCCGATGTTAATATGCGAAAATTCCTCGGGATCGGTATGTTCTGCGCCGTTATCTTGCTATGCGCGTCGGCGGCGGTGTTTCCGGGATATCAATACAGCTTTTTCGGCGCGCTTCTGCCGCTGTCCGCACACATAATGCGCGGCAAATGCTATCGTCTTGCGCCGTTTATGCTGACGCTTGCCGCAATCTCTCTGTTCTTCGCGAAGATCCAGCTGTATTCGCTTGCCGCGCTGTTGCCTCTCGCTTTATACGGCGGAGAGCGCGGTAAATATAAAATGAAATTGTTTTTTTACATTTTCTATCCGGCGCACCTTGCCGTCCTGTGGGGATTGCACTATTGTCATTTTCATTAAAACGTTATTTTTGTCAGTATCGACAAAATTGCAAACGATAATTCGT
Organism: Eubacteriales bacterium; assembly: GCA_041670545.1. Taxonomy (GTDB): domain Bacteria; phylum Bacillota; class Clostridia; order Oscillospirales; family CAG-272; genus JBAXZA01. The sequence continues at coordinate 3,859 of JBAXZA010000037.1, forward strand.
TGTTTTAAATATTGTACTTAACGTCGCGATAAGGTATAATAATACTATATAATGTAATATTACTATTCTATCGGGGGGTTACATATGAAAAAGATGTTTACGCTCCTGCTCTGCGCCGTCCTGCTGATGTCGGCGTCCTGCGGAAGCTCCGACGGCGGTACGACTGACATCACGACAGCCGCAGATACCGGCACGGCGGAGGAAACCGCCGTTACCGAATTGTCGAACAGCGATATTGTCAAAGCAAAATATTCAGACGCCGACTACGGCGGCTATACCTTCCGAGTGATCTCGCCAGATCCCGGCAAGCACTTCTATTATAAGGCGAGCGCCGATGAAAATGAAATTTTCTTCGATTCGCAGACCGGAGATATCCTCCACGACTCCTTTTATCAGCGCAATCTCAAAACAGAGGAAATGCTGAATATCAAGATCGAACCTGTATGGGCGGGTGATTCCGGTGATGTGACCTCGACTGTCAAAAAGAATGTGCTCGCGGGCGACAATTTTGCCGACGCTATCATAAACCGCCTTGATTATACAATGAATCTTTCCTCAGAGAAGCTGCTCGCAAACTTTTACAATATCGATACAATGTCGCTTTCAAACGAATGGTGGGACGAAAATATTGTATCTGGCTTCACAATGTTCGGAGATCAGCTCTATGCCCTCGCCGGAGATATCGTTATATACGACGATTACGCGGTTCAGGCGCTGTTCGGCAACAAAAAGCTGCTGAGCGATCTCGGCTATGATACCGCCGATATTTATCAAAGCGTTCGCGACGGCGGATGGACGTTCGCAAAGTTCACCGAAATGGTCAAAAATGGCGTTTCCGATCTCAACGGCGACGGCGAGATTAAATCCGCAGACGATCAGCTTGGTTTTTCGAATCACGGCGGTGCGGTGCTTCACTTCCTTTATCCATTCGGCGAAAAAATGTCTGTCATTTCGGGCGATGGAACGCCGTCTATTAACTACGGCAGCGAGCATCTTACAAACGTTGTTCAGAAAATATATGATTTTCTCGCGGAGCCTGATGTTATTATCGATTCAAATTACACCTATATCGACAATTTCAAGAACGGACGTGTGCTGTTTTTCGCTGATATGATCGGAACGCTCACCAATATGCGCACAATGGAAAACGATTTCTGCGTACTTCCGATGTTCAAGGAGGATGAAGCACAGGAAAATTATTACGCCTATGTTTCAAACGGCTGGACGACCTGTTACAGCGTGCCGATAACAAATTCAGAGCTTTCACGCACCGGGGTGATTCTCGAAACGATGTCGGCGATTTCCTCCGATACCGTCACACCAGCTCTTTATGACGTTATGCTCACGCAAAAATTCGTCCGCGACACGGATTCGCAGGAAATGCTTTCGTATGTTTGGGCGTCAAAAAGCTATGACCTCGCCGGCGACCTCGGCTGGGCGTCCTCACTTCGCGGCGTATACGAAAAGCTCGCGTCGGCATCATCCAACACCTATGTATCGAGCATGGAAAAATCGCTTGCTTCGATACAGAAGAAGCTCGATTCATTCCTCGATTCTTACCGCGGATAAGCCGTTCACTTCATTTATTTTTGTTTTTAAAATGTTAACATAGCTTTTTTGCATATAAAGCGGAAATGTTTCTCTTGCGAAAATGCGCGTTGACAACTGATTGTTCTTATGTTATACTTTGTCTGAGGCTTATAATACGCCGTAAATACAACGCGATAGGAAGTGTTTTTTATTGACAAGGGAAATCAACGTCGGTTTGATCGGTTATAAATTCATGGGCAAGGCTCATTCAAATGCGCTCGCCAGAATCGGAATGTTTTTCGATCCTTCGGTTAAGATAAATCTGAAGGCGATCTGCGGCAGAGAAGAAGAATGGGTGGCTGAAAACGCAAAAAAATTCGGATTCGAAGATTATGAAACCGAATGGGAAAAGCTCGTCGCGAGAGATGATATCGATGTTGTTGATATAACCGCGCCGAGCAATGTACATAAACAAATCGCCATTGAAGCGGCTAAACACGGTAAACATATTTTTTGTGAAAAACCGCTTGCACTCAGTGCGTCAGACGCTATGGAAATGGAAAAAGCGATAGCGGATGCAGGCGTCCTCGGTCAGGTCGGCTTCAATTATCGCTTTTGTCCGGCGGTTATGCTTGCCAAAAAGCTGATTTGCGAGGGCAAGTTGGGTCGAATTTTCCATTTCAGAGGAAGATTCTTACAGGATTGGCTTGTCAATCCCAAATTTCCGCTTGCGTGGCGGCTTGACAAAAATATTGCGGGAAGCGGCGCGCACGGTGATCTCGGCGCTCATGTTATCGACGCCGCAAGATTTCTGATAGGCGAATTCGACAGCGTTTGCGGCATTTCCGAAACATTTATCAAGGAAAGACCGATCGTCCAGCGCATGGAGGGGCTTTCCGGAACGGCGGGCGATGATTCGCCAAAAGGTCCGGTAACGGTCGACGACGCCACGATCTTCCTCGCAAGATTTAAATGCGGCGCAATTGGTCAGATTGAAGCGACACGCTTCGCGCCGGGGCATGACAACGATATGGGCTTCGAAATTAACGGAGAATTCGGAAGCCTGAGGTTTTCCTTCGAACGTATGAATGAGCTGGAATATTATGACAATATCGAGCCGAGAGAAATACGCGGATACCGAACGATCCAATGTACGCAGGGAGTTCATCCGTATCTGTCGCATTGGTGGCCTGCCGGACACGTTTTGGGATACGAAACGACATTCGTTCACGAAATGTATGAGTTCTACGAATGTATAGCGAATTCCAGACCGACCTCGCCTGATTTTACCGACGGAAGAAAATGTGCGGAGGTGCTTGAAGCTGTTGATGAATCGATTATAAATGGCGCATGGGTCAAAATACCCGAATAATTTGTGACGTTTTTTCAAAATATGTGAATATTCGCCTTTGACTTTTCTCGTATTTGTGCTATAATATTATAACCGAGTAGCGGAACGCGTAAATCCAGGATTTGGATCTACGCGTTTTTTTATTTTTTGGAGGATTACTCAAATGCAAGATCAAAAAGCAAATTCATTTCTTGAAAGCGAAAAGCTCGGCGTGTTGATGCGGCGTTATGCCGTTCCCTGCGTCATTTCACTGCTGGTCGCGGCTCTTTACAATATCGTCGATCAGATCTTCATTGCCAACGCAAATTATCTTGGTTCATACGGCAACGCCGCAAACACGGTCGTTTTTCCGCTGACGGTGATAGCGCTTGCAATTGCGGTCATGATCGGCGACGGCTGCTGCGCGTTTGTCAGCATTTGTCTTGGAAAAAGAGAAAACGAAAAGGCGCACAAAAGCGTCGGAAATTCCATCCTTTTATGTATCGCAGCGAGCGCTGTCCTCACCGCAGTATATTTTATATTTCAGGAACAGATCCTCACTGCGTTCGGCGGTCATGTTAATGAGGAAACCTACGCTCAAAGCAAAGAATATTTCATTTTTATAAGCATGGGCATCCCGTTTTATATGTTTGGTCAGGCTATGAACCCGATAATTCGTTCCGACGGAAGCCCTAAATTCGCAATGCTGTCAACCCTCGCCGGCGCTCTTGTCAATATTATTCTCGATCCGATTTTCATTTTCAGTTTTCATATGGGTATGATGGGCGCGGCAGTCGCTACGGTTATCGGTCAGGCGCTGACCGCCGTTTTAGCAATAGGCTATATCTGCCGCATGAAAGCAATGAGGCTTAACAAAAACAGTTTTCACCTTGATATACACATAATTACAAGCTTTTTATCTCTTGGTATATGCAGCTTTCTATCTCAAATTTCGCTCGTCGCGGCAATGGCTGCAATTCAGAATATGGTGGTCAAATACGGCGCACGGGACGAAATCTTCGGACAGGCGCAATACGCGCAGATACCTATGGCGGTGCTCGGAATCGTTATGAAATTCTTTCAGATCGTGATCTCGATCGTCGTCGGAATGGCGGCGGGATGTATTCCGATCGTAGGCTACAACATCGGCGCCGGACGATTTGACCGCTCGAAAACACTTTTCAAAATGCTGCTGTCCTTTGAAGCAATTGTAGGCGTGATTTCACTTATTATCGTAGAATTATTTCCACATCAGCTCATCGGAATCTTCGGAGCTGGAAACGAGAGCGTTTATTACACCGATTTCGCCGTGAAAAGCTTCCGTATTTATCTTTGTATGATGATTTTTGCCTGTGTGAACAAAGCGACGTTTATTTATTTACAGTCAATGGGAAAAGCGCTTGTTTCCACCTTGCTCTCCATGCTTCGCGAGGTTGTTTTCGGAGTCGGATTTGCGCTGTTGCTCCCTGTTTGGTATGGTCTTGACGGCGTTCTGTATTCCATGCCGGTTTCAGATATACTTACGTTTATCATATCGGTTTTCGTAATATGCTATACTATCAGATCGCTGAATCGAAATACAATACGGTCTTAACCGCTTATTAACAGCAAAAAACTGCCGTCAACTTAAAGTTGACGGCAGTTTTCTCTATGTCTTAACCGCAGATACGAATTTACGCTTCAGCTTCTCTTCCGCGCAAATTTGGCTGAAGTTTTACGGTAATAATTTATGACTGATTTAAATCAGTCATAAATTTCCGTTTTACGTTTATCTGATTACTTAGATAATACGCTTGAAATTCCAGAAGCAGCATCTGTGGAGACAAGCTCACCATCAGAATATTCAGCCGAAAGAATTCCTGTCTCGAAAGTCATGTTTACCGTTGTATCAGAAACGATTTCATATGTTCCTTCAACGCCAATGCCGGCGATATCACCGACGACAGTACCGTCCGCAGCAAATGTATAGGTCAATTCAAGACCTTCGGAATCAACACCGTTGGCAGCGCAGTACTCTTCGAGGGTGTAAGAATTGCCGTCAGCGTCGATTATGTTCGTGAGTGTCCAAGCGCCTACGATTTCTGTTGCAAGATCAACCTCTGCATCATCCTTTTTGCCGCAGCTTGCGAAAACCATCGAACAAACAACACATATCACCATTAAAAAGCTTAATTTTCTCATAATAATTCTCCTTTTGTTTTGTGAACTCATTGATTCACAAAAATATTGTTAAAATTGAACACTATACATTTGGTTTTACTTCTTCAAAAACGCGAGAATATCAAATCCGGTAGGCATCGGGATTGTTACCATGTAAATAGTAGCGATCACAAACGCTACAAGCGATATGATCACAACGGCAAGCTTATTCTTGTCGCTCTTGAACGAACCTGCGATACCGAGCAGGAACAATACGACGCTGTATATGACCGTCACAAGTCCGAAAGCGTCGCCGTTGGAGTTATCCTCTGTACCCTGCGCCAATACCTCCTGCGACTGAGTCAGAAGCTCATTGGCAGTTACAAAATAACTATCCACATACTCTTGCTCAGTGAAAGGAGAGGTCATGCTCTGCGGATCCTCAAGCCATGCCAATATCGTTCCGGTCGGATCTTCCTGCTCCTCTTCGGTCAGCTGATAATTCCAACCAATCGAGTTTGCCATTTCTTCGCTCAGATTCTCATTGAGCTTATAAAACAGCTGATAGCAGAGCTTTGTAACCGTAACTTCATCTTCAGCTGCATTAGCGAATATGATTTCAATCTGCATATCGCTTATGTCGTTCCAAAGAAGCATATCCTGATTCATTTGCTGAACGCCGGCGTTGTATTCCGAGTTGCCCTCCGACGCGATGTTGTTGCTTGTCGTGTAGTTTGTCGCCTGATTTCCGCCGTGAAGCGAACCTATCCACGAGGCCCACGCGGTGAGCAGAGCGGTTATACCAAGCATTATAACTATGATAAGTTCGATTATTTTATCCCAGTCTCTTTTTTGGGCAGCCATTAGATATGTACCTTTCCATCATTAAATTTATGCTGTGCTGTAATGCAGATTGCTTTCGAAGCTTGAGATGATGCAATATTCAACTTAAATGAAAATTGATCGAATCGTTCAGATCCATATATTATCACGGTCGTCTCTCAGCATCCCGCAAGCCTTCACCGCATCAAAAAACGCAATGATCTCAGGTATCAAAG
>JBAXZA010000038.1:0-9828 GCA_041670545.1 Eubacteriales bacterium
GTCATCGCGGTTTCTATGTAAATATCGCGCAGACTTTTGATGGGTTTTATATCGCTGAACACAAATATATTGTACAGAGTGAAAAATCCGAGCAGCAATGCCGCCGCTGTCACTGTGATTTTGAGAATTTTTTTCATATTTTACCGAACGGAGCAATAGCTTCCGTTTCTGTCCTTTGTAATAAAAAATCATCGTGCCGAATATGACTAAAAATGGGGCATAATCGGTGAATATGGCGTTTTGACTGCGTCGGACGCATTTTAGTTCCGTTTGCAAAGCAATTTTTTCGCAGGTATATTTATGAATTGAACCGAAAACGATCTAAATCCGGTGAACAATAACAGAAAAATCCTCCGAACGGTATTGTTCGGAGGATAAAATACGAAAAATATTCTGCGTATATATTATATTTATTGTATATTTATCAGTATTTCCATTCCTTTGCGATATCGGTCATGCGGCGCGCGCGGCTGAAATCGGCGTTCGCGGGATATTCGCAGCCGGAGGCGAGTATAAAGCCGCCGTCCGAGCCGAGCGCCGCGATATTCTGACGGCAGCGCTCATCCCATTCCTCATCGCTTCCGGTGACCGCCATAACAGGCGGCACGCAGCCGATGAGCGTTATTTTATCGCCGTATTTTGCCTTGCATTCGGCTAAATCGGCGCAGTCGTCCGGCGGATAGAGGAAGGATATCGCGCAGGGCTTCATCGATTCGATCTGGGCGTCAAAATAAATTTTTTCGCCGCAGTTGTGTATCATCACAAGTCCTCCGGCGTCACGGATGGCGTCGGCGACGCGGGCGGCGTAAGGACCTTCGGTTTCACGCCACATTTTTTTTGACATTATCGAGCCGGAAGCGAACAGTGTGTCGATCATTATTCCCGCGACGCCGGTTTTCATGATCGCGCGGCAGTAATCGCAGAGCGTTTCGGTGATGGCGTCGAGCGCGCTGTGAACAGCGTCGGCGTCGTCATAAAGATCCATATAAAGCTCCTGCTGACCGCGCAGCATGGAAAGCACTCCGAGCGGGCCGAACACGAAGGCTATAACAGGCTTTTCGCCGTGAACCCCCTCGACCGTGAGCCGGCAGGTTTCGATCTCCATCATCATGCGTTTGCTTTGTGTATAATCAGCTTTTTTGATATCCGCATAGCCGTCGATATCGCTGATCACGCAGTGAGAATAATCGGGATGAGCCGCTTCATTTTCGGGGTATATGATCGGCTGCCCCCATGCGTCGCATTCGACCGAGAGGTCGACGAGGGTGACGATGCAGTCCTGCTCGTATTGTTCGGCGGCGCGCAGCAGCGCTTCGGAGCAGAGCTTTGCGTCGGTCGACCACTGCTCGTAGGTGCAGCCGACCAGCTTTCTCGTAATTCCGCTCAATATAGGATAAACCGGCACGCGGTCGGGCTTCTGATGGCTGAGAACCGCGTTCATGCGTTCGTTTGATGTCATAAATAATCATCCTTTCGGGAGCGGTTTTCAGACCGCCGTTCCTTGAAACCGCAAATGGCAGTAGATTTATCGCTGCACGGTATCGCGGTAGCTTTTTTATTTATGATAATATATCGGGCGAAATTCGTATAGCAATAGCTTATGATTTTTTGTATTTTTTTGTTCTGTTTTACCTTATATATCAAATGAAGTCAGCATTTTACCAAAGAGTAGACAATAAAACAAAAGCGCGGCGGAGCGTTTGAAGGTTCGTCACCCGTTTCGCAGACGAAAAATCATCAAAACCCGTCCTTCAAAGCCGGATGCAATTTATTTAACGTGAGTTCGACGATAAAGAAACAGGTACGCGCTTTCTGAAGAAAGCTGTGCAAAGACTTTAAAAAAGGGTAAACAATAATAAAATCACCTTTGTTTTAAGGTTTTTGCCAGGCTTTTTGCAAAAAGCCGCGTACCCCTCCCCGTCGAACTCACGTTATTTAAAATCCCGCGCTATCTTTGCCGCGATCGCGTTGGCGTCCGCTTTGACCTTAACGTCGAAGGCGGTTCCGCCTTGTACGGCGGCGCGCATTGCGGCATAGGTGCCGTTCGCGATGTAGTCGTAGCCGCGTCCGAACATAAGTCCGAAATCGGCGTATACCGAGCCAAGACCGTTCGAGCCGGTGATATAATCGAGCATATTGAGGGTGTCGCTGTCGCGCACCACGTCGGTGGTCAGCATATCGTAGTAAAGGTCGTCGATATAGTTATACGACGCGGCGTTAGCGGCCTGGAGATAGATTCCGGCGTTCTCGACGGTGGGAGAGCCTTTGAGTGTGCAGAGGACGTTTGTCGAGAGATCCGCGTATGTGTAATATTTCGCCTGCGACGCGGTCAGCTTGGGCAGCGGCACGACGCCCCAGTCGTCGCTCATGTCGATGAGCCACGAATTATAGGAGAGCCTGTCGATATAAAAAAGCGATTTTCCGTTGTAAAAGGCGTTGAGCGCGCCGTCGGACGAATATCTGCCGGTCAGCGTGCCGCCGTCATATACCGTGCCGTTTTCATATATTACGTTTTTGATGTCGCCGATGAGCGTAAGCACCGAATTTTTGACAGCCTTCTGCGCCGGCAGACTGCCCTCGCCGCATATGAAGTAGTTGTCGCCGGCGCTCGAAAAAAGCACGTCGGCGTAAAGCTCGGCGTCGGCGCCGCTCGCGTGGCCGTAAATGCCGTCTATCGCGGATACAGCCTTTGTCATCGAGCTGAAGGTGTCCCACGTCCATTTGTTCTTATAAACCAGCTCATACGGAGAGGTCAGTCCGAGCTTTTCGACAAGCGATTTGTTGAAATAAACGCACCACAGCTTTTCGATATCGGTGTTCAGCTCTCCGAGTGCGCCGTAGAGAGTGCTTCCTGCTGTCATCTGCCGCATAGCGTCGCCGTTGTAATAGGGAGCGCTGTAATCGGTGAACGGCAGACTGTTCATGCTTGCGAGCAGTCCCTTCGCGGCGAACGAGCCGAGCGCCGACATAGGTATCGAGATGAGATCGGCGTAAAAATCGCCGCTCAGCACGCTTGTCACGCTCTGGTCGTATATATCCTGAAGCGAAACGCGGCTGGATATTATCGTCGTGTTGTATTTCTTCTCGACCATCGAATTGCGCTCGATGCGTGCCGCCGAAACGAGGGTGTCGGCGGAGTTCGGCGCATAAAGCGAGCTGTCCGCCGCCGCGATGCTTATCGGCACGCCGGACAGGTCGCGGGTGACGAGCGCGGCGAGATATTTCTGCGCGATTCCGAAGTTGTCCTTCGATTCGACAGGCTTGAGCTGCGCCGTCGTGACAGGAGCTTCGCCGGCGGCTTCATCGGAGGTATCCGCTTCTGTACCGACAGTTGTTTGCGGCGCGTTTGTTTCGCCGGCGGTACTTATGTCAGGCTCTTTTTTTATTTCGATAAGCGAGCAGGAGCAGAGCGTCATGCAGAGCGCCGCCGCGAGCGCGGCGGATATTGGCCGCGCGGGATAAAATTTACGGTTCATGTTATAAATTTATCAAACCTTTAAATAAAATATCTGGCGCTTCCGCGATTTTCGCCGGATTGCCAGCAGATAGAATTAGGGCTTGTTCGTAAAATCGCTGTAAACTGTCAAATTATATAAAATTGTAATAAAAGTTTGTATTACACCGAAAAATCCGAAATAAAAAACTTGGATATATTGTTTTAATTTCGTGATTTTTCATTTTACGGACAAAACATAGTATACACCGAAATCGCCGGTTATTCAACGGAAATTTGTAAAAATATCATACAATACTGTAAAAATAAAAAACCGTCAGACGGATATTTGATCCGCCGACGGAGCCGGCCCGCGGATTTGACCGCGCGGAGTATTAATCGATCGTGCGCCGCTTAACGGTCTGGCAGCTTATCCCAGTCGTACCAATAGATCTGCGTCAGATCGACCACACCCTCGCGGATTGCCAGAAACGGCATCAGATATACCCCGTCGGAGTAGATATCGCCGGTGTATTTGTCATAATAAATGTTAAGATATTTAAATTCCGCGATATTGTATATATAATAGCGGCCGTAGCTTTCGCCGCCGGATATGATCTCGAGGTTACCGGCGTCGGACGTGACGCGGCGCAGAGCCTCCTCCGGAAAATCGCTTTCTGAGAGCAGACCGGCGACAGAGGCGTACATTTCAAGCGCTTGTTCTCTCACATCCGCAAGTCCCTTTTCGCGGCTGATGACAGCGCCGCCGCCGTTGTCGGCTATAACGGTATTTACCGCCGCCCGCCCAAAGGAACGGCGCTCGATCGATACCTTGTAGCCGAAAAGATCCATTAGCTTGGACAGCGGAAGCATTATTTCGCCGCCGTCGATATAAGGCGCTGTGCCGACCGCCATAACGCTTTCATGCCCGCCTGTACGGACATTAAAAACGTCGCTGCCGAAGCTGTAATAAACCTCGGTATCACCACGGCTTATCCGGAACATGGAGGGCGAGCTGATGAACTGCGCGTTGACGGCGCTGCAAAGCACGGACGCCGCGGCAAACGCTTCGCTGCCGTTTATGCAAATGCCGCCGCAGTTTATAAAACCGCCGTTTATCATTAAAAGACAGATTGGCGCTCCGGACGCGAAATAACGGCAGTTGCCGCCCCCGAAATTGACGCAGTAGTAGGAGCTTTGGCTGTCGGCGCCGTATATTTCGATGCTCAGGTCGCCCATCTGCCAAGGACGCATCGGTTTTGCTTCACGCTTGAGCTGACCGTCACGCAGATATGGGCGTTGTGTATATGTATCGTTTTGTTCCCCGGCGGCGGACGGAGCGGCGGTATCCGTCACGGCGTCCGTTTCCGTATCGTTGGACGCGGACGGCAATGCGTATGTATCAAGCGCCGGACCGTAGCTGTCGCCGCCGCTGACGGTGACTATAACTGCGGCGCAGCAGCAGAGTGCAAGCGCGGTCTTGTATAATTTCATAAGGCAGCTCCGTTCGTATGCGGTGTCAAAATCTGTTATCATATAATTTTATCACAGCATTGTATCGAATTTTTTATTTATCTGTTAATATAACGATCGAAGAATGCTTTTTGTTACAGTTTTCGGCAGATTAATTTGTAAATTTTATGTGAATTCACTTCATCCCCCCGCCAGATGATTATAATCGCCCAATTGAAATCATCACGCCGTCCGGAATATCGGCGGTCGTGTTTGCATATAAATTAACCAAACAAAGCCAAAAACCAAAACATAAAACAATTAAAAGGAGTCTAATATGAACACACAAGAGAAGAACAATCCGGTACAGTGTCTGCGCTCCGCCTATATTCTGCCGCCCGCGACGGACGATGTATCGGGCGATTTTATACTCCCGGATTATATGCCTGATATCGCTCGGGTGCTGCGTGTGCGCGCCGCCGCCGTCCCCGGCGGCTATTATGCCGGAGATACTCTCGAATACGAGGGCAGGGTGATGTGGAACGTTCTCTATCAGTCGGAGGAAAACACCCTCAAGAGCGTCAGCTATACAGCGGCATATGAGGGCAGCGTCCACAGCGACGCTATCTGCGACGACGCCGTGATATCGGTATGCCCGCGCGAGGAGAGCAGCGCTTGCCGTATGCTCAATCCGCGCAAGCTGAGTCTGCGAGCGAAAATCATGTCCGATATAATAGTGTCGTGTCCGGTCTGCGCCGACAGCCGCATAACCACGCCGCATACCGTCGAGGACGAGGTGAATCTCGAACGCGACACGACTCCGCTCACCTCTACCGCGCTCGGTTTTATAATGTCGGGCGAGCAGCGCGTGTCGGACAGCTTTGAGCTTGATCCCTCGCACAGCGCCGCCGCTGAAATAATCACGAGCGACGCTGTCGTTATCATACCCGAGTGCAAATGCTCGCAGGGACGGTGCGATCTGCGCGGCGAGGTGCTGCTCGACGTCATATGCGAGGGCGTCGATTCCGCGCTCTATGCCGTTTCGCGCAAAATCCCCTTCTCGCTCACCCTCGATATGCCCGACGCAGCCGTATCCGCTGCCGAAACCATAACTCGCGCTTCTGTTTCTCAGCTGAGCGTCACCGTTTCGAAGAACAGCTACGGAGAGGACAGAATGCTCGACTGCGATCTCGTCTGCCAGGCGGAGGTCGTCTGCGCCCGCGCCGTGACGAGCGATATCACCCGCGACGTATATTCCACTGAATATGAGTGTATGGGCGAGAGCCGGAGCGTTCCGCTGCTCACGCTCAAAAAGACGCAGAGCATCAGCTTTTCGGTCAACAGCTCGAGTGTTCGCTCCGAGATAGGCGCGGAGGGCGCGTCGGCTATCCTTTCGACGTCTGCGCGCGCCGTCGTATCGGGCTTTGCGCTCGACACAGAACGCTCGCGGCTGAGCGCGTCCGGAACGCTTGAGATTCAGCTTGTTGCCCAGCGCGAAAAATCGGGCGGCGCAGAGGGCGCGGAATATTTCCCGGTGAACTATACAGCGCCGTTTAAATGCGAGCTTGACGGCGGAGGAATATCCGCCTCCGAAAAGCTCACCTGCATTCCGGTCTGCGCCGTCACAAGCGCAAAGGGCAGGCTTGACAGCACGTCGGTATACGGAGATTTCGAGATATCGCTCTCGGTAATGACCTTCACCGGCGGCGAAACGGAGCTTATCACAGGCGTAACTCTTGATAAAACTAAGCCGGCGTCCGGCGCGGGCGCTCCTATAACGCTTTATTATCCCGCACACGGCGAACGTATATGGGATATTGCCAAAAAATATCATGTGACCTGCCACGCGATCTCGGAGCTGAACCTGCTCGGCGACCGCAAAACCGTGGACGCTCAGACGAAGGTGCTTGTCATACCGAAAAGCCGCTCCAAAAGCGTGTACAGCGCTATAATATAACGCGGAGCGGGAACTGGGTACGCGGCTTTTTGGAAAAAGCCTGGCAAAAACTTTAAACTGGGTTATGGTTATATTATAACATTTATGCGAACATGGGATTAGATAAAACGAACCGGCAGTACAAAAATGTACTGCCGGTTTTTATTGTATGTGAACAGAGGTGACGGTGCGAGTCATATTGAAAAATGACGGTAATACCGCGAAAACATAAAAAAACAATGTTAAATACCAACAATCACAAACTGTTGCAATAAAATGTTAAACGTGGTATAATTTAAAACAAATTCTGTTTTGTAATGAAGGTATTGTTAATGACTAAAAAATTTATCGCGGCTTTTATCGCCGTACTGCTCATGTCGGCGTCGCTCGTCTCGTGCGGCGGCACCCCATCTGAAACGCAGGCTCTGACCACATCGGCTGATACCGCGCCCGCCGAAACCGTGACCGAAACCGAAACCGACCGCTCCACATACCCGGATTCACTGCCCGAGCTTGATTTCGGCGGCGAAACGGTAACTATATATTCACGCGATACCGAACCCTATTCATACGAAATGGGCGCGGAGGAGCTGAACGGCGAAGCCGTCAACGACGCGATATATGCGCGCAATCTGTCGGTCGAGGAAAAGCTCAACGTCAAAATATCGGTTGTGCGTGCAGACTCGGTATCGGATTCAGTGAGCAAGCTCGCCCTCGCAGGCGACCCGTCGTGCGATATCGGAGCAGGTCACGGAGCTATATTCCCGACGCTCGCTCCGGCGCATCTGCTCATAAATCTGCTCGATCTCGATCATCTCGATTTTTCGCAGCCGTGGTGGCCGCAGGGACTTAATACCCAGATGACATATTATGATAAGCTGTACGTCGCGTCAGGCGATATTTCGCTCACCATGGTGGAGTATCTCTGCTCGGTATTCTATAATAAGGCGCTCTGCGAAAGCTACGGAATCGGGGATGATCTCGCCCAGACGGCTATTTCCGGCGGCTGGACGCTCGATAAGATGATGGCGTATTCGCAGCAGGTTTCATCCGATGTCGACGGAAACTCGGAGTATGACACAAACGATGTATACGGCTTTTTACAGTGTGATTCGGTGTGCATATTCGCGTTTGGCGTAGGTTGCGGACTCAGAGTTATCGACCGCGGCGAGAACGGCGATCCGTATATCGCAATGGATACGCCTAAAACATACAGCATAATCGATAAGGTCAATCAGCTTTTCTATGGCTCGCAGAGCTCGCTGTCAGCATATATGCCGGCGCTTGCCACAAAGGGCGCGAAGGAGCCGGACAAGATCGAAACCGGCAACCGTATGTTTATAAACGATCAGGCGCTTTTCTATGTAAATCAGCTTTACTTCATGGAAAATCTGCGCGATATGGAGAGCGATTTCGGTATACTCCCATATCCAAAGTACGACGAATCGCAGGAGAGCTACATTTCCAACGTCCGCGATTCTTATTCGATATTCGGCATACCGGTGAGCAGCGCCGATCCGTCGCGCGCTGCCGCCGTTATGGAAGCGCTCGCGGCGCAGTCCTACCGCACTGTAACGCCCGCTTATTATGAGATCGCGCTCAAGGAAAAATATTCGCGCGACAGCGAAACGTCCGATATACTGGATATCATTACAAACGGCGTTTCGTTCGATTTCGGCGTCGTCAACCTCGGCAGTCTGGACAGTATTCACCATGTGTTCCAGTGGTCGATAGAAGATCCGACCGTCGAATTCGCTTCAAATTACGCAAAATACATCGATAAGGCTAATAAGCTGCTCGAAAAGCTTGTCACGGCTTATAAAGAAAACTGAAGTGACAAAATGTCCGGCGTTCATCGCTCAATGTAAAGGCGATAACGGACATCATAGGCGGGATATCGGAAATATTATTGTGTAAAAGCATTGAAATTTCGGTTCGGCTGTGTTATTATGTGTAAAACCATTATAAATAACGGAGGTTTATACATTATGATGAAGCTCGGCATGATAAACGGCTTTGACGCCGCCGCTTTCGACCGCGTAAAGTCGATGGGACTCGAATTTATAGAAGCCTGCCGCAATAACGACGAGGAATCGTTCGATTTTATCGCGCATACCGACGATATCAAGGCGAATATCGCCCGCACCGGTATTCCGATACAGTCGGTCGGACGCTGGAACGCGCAGTGCAACGTCGGAGGAAAGATCGACGAAACGCGTTTCAAGGTGATAACAGATCTCCTCGATTCCGCCGCCTCGGTCGGTTCGCCGAATTTTGTATGCGGAATTAATTACGACGACAGCGTAAGCCTGTATAAAAACTATACGGCGGCAATCGAGCTGTTCGGCCGTCTGCTCGACCGGGCGAAAAACTCTGGAATAAACGTCGCGGTATATAACTGCGACTGGGGCAATTTCGTCTGCGACGACCGCGCTTGGCGGGTTGTGCTCGGCGAGCTGCCCGACCTTAAAATCAAATTCGACTGCTCGCACAGCTATAACCGTGGCGAGGATTATCTCGGCACGCTTTCCGACTGGGGCGACCGGATAGCGCATCTGCATATCAAGGGAACAGTTCACGCCGGCAGACGCGGCGTCGACGATCCGCCCGCCGGAATGGACGATATCAAGTGGGGCTCTGTTTTCGCGATACTCTATGCGCGCGGCTATAACGGCGGACTGAGCATAGAACCTCATTCGGCGACGTGGCTGGGTGAGCTTGGCGAGCGCGGTGTGAGATATACCATCGATTTCATAAGACCGTTTATAATGTAATACAGCCGTGATTTTGCCGGCTTATTCACCTCCTGCATGAGCAGGTATGCGCGCCGGCGGCTTGATTTTGGACTTCCCGATGTCAATAACGCAAAAAACCTCCATTCGGAGGTTTTTTTGCGTTGCTGAAGCGCTTTACAATTCGTTTGAAATGATGAATCGCCGGAGAATTGATTTCAACGCGTCGGCGAATTAATCAGAGGATTGCAAGGTCTTGTTCGAAAAATGAAAAA
>JBAXZA010000039.1:0-9821 GCA_041670545.1 Eubacteriales bacterium
ATCCTGCCGAAACCCAACCCAAAGCCGGCATCGGACTGATAGCGGCACGTTCACGCGCCAAGATCCTGCCGATATGCGTTCAGACAAAGGGCTGGCGCATACGACCGTTCAAGCGGACAGTGGTTGTCATCGGCAAACCGATAGAATATGACGAGCTGGGCTTCGTTACAGGCGACAAATCGGAATACGAGATCGCCTCGCGCGAGATATTTTCCCGCGTCACCTCGCTTATCTCCGCGCCGGACGGAAATATTCCTAAGACCGCGAAGCCGGAGGGTTCGGTATGACGGACGCTTTTGCGGGACAGAATATCATGTCCGCCTGCCGTGCGCCGCACCGCGGTCAGCTTGAGATAAAGCTGGCGCGCTATGCCGGCTTCTGCTTCGGAGTGCGGCGCGCGGTTAACACCGTTTACGCACTCGCGGCGGATAAGCTCGAGGGCGAGCGCATTTTCACATTAGGCAAGCTCATTCATAACGCGTCGGTGGTCGCTTCGCTCGAAGCGCTCGGCGTCCGCGCTATCAGAGAGAGCGAGCTTGAGTCCGTTTTCGCGGATACTAAAAATTATCCGCGAACCACAATCGTTATCCGCACCCATGGCGTTCCCGCCGGGGTTTGTGATAAATTATATAAAGCACAGCAATGTGACAAATCGCTTCGCATCGTGGATTGTACCTGTCCCGATGTGAAAAAAATTCATCGTCTTGCGGATGAAAATACTGACGGCCGACTTTTGCTCATCATCGGCAATCACGTTCATCCCGAGGTAGAGGGAATCCGAAGCTACGCCCGCGGTGAGACGGTCGTATGCGGAAGTTTAGATGAATTGACCGAATGCCGGCAGCTTTTCGAAGGAAAAGCGCTGACAATGGTATCCCAAACCACTCAAAATATGAACGAGTGGAAAAAGTGTCAAAAATTTATTCAAAAGGTATGTACAAACGCGCTGATTTTTGATACAATATGTAGTGTGACCGAAAACAGACAGGCAGAGGTCGATTCGCTCTCACGCGAGTGCGAACTTATGTTGGTCATCGGAGACCGCGAAAGCTCGAATACCAATAAGCTGTACAGAATAGCTAAAGCGAATCTTGACAACACCGTTTTCTTACAGACGCCGGACGAGCTTTCCGATTTGCTGAGAGACGGTAAAATCTGTTTTCCGGACACTGCGCACTTTAAGGTGGGCATCGCCGCCGGCGCTTCAACGCCGAGCGGTATTATAGAGGAGGTAGTAACAACAATGAACAACGAGAATCTGAACACCCCGGCAGGCGAGGGGAGCGAATCTTTCGCTGAAATGCTTGAAAATTATTCCAAAACTTTAAATACAGGAGACACCGTCAAGGGTATAATAACGTCCATCACACCCAGTGAGATGCACGTCGACCTCGGCTCGAAGGTCACGGGTATCATTCCCGTATCCGAGCTTACCGACGATCCTGCAATAAAGTTCGAGGAGCGCTATCACGTCGGCGACGAGATCGAAGCCGTCGCGGTCAAGGTGAGCGATATCGACGGCGTGGCGACACTTTCCCGCCGCCGCATCGAATCCAAGCAGAACTGGGATAAGATCGTGAACGCGTTCAACGACGGCACAATACTCGAGGGCAAGATCGTCGAGGTCGTCAAGAGCGGCGTTATCATCAATCTCAACGGCACAAGAGTATTCATTCCCGCATCGCACAGCAGCCTTCCCAAGGACAGCGATCTCGCAACGCTCGTCGGAACAACACAGCGCGTAAAGATCATCGATCTCAACGAGCAGCGTAAGCGCGCCGTCGCATCCATCCGTGAGGTTGCACGCGAGGAGCGCAAAGCAAAGGCTGAGGAATTCTGGAAGACCATCGAGATCGGCAAGAAATACGAGGGCGTCGTCAAGTCGCTCACCTCTTACGGCGCGTTCGTCGACCTCGGCGGCGTAGACGGCATGGTACATAGCTCCGAGCTGAGCTGGAAGCGTATCAAGCATCCGTCTGAGATCGTATCGGTTGGCGAGACCGTAAGCGTTTACGTCAAGGATTTCGATCCCGAAACCAAGCGCATTTCTCTCGGCTATAAGACCGAGGAATCGAATCCGTGGAACATCTTCACGACCAAGTACGCCATCGGCGATACCGCAACCGTCAAGATCGTCAGCATGATGCCCTTCGGCGCGTTTGCCGAGGTGGTTCCCGGCACAGACGGACTTATCCACATCAGCCAGATCGCAAGACAGCACATCAACCAGCCCTCCGATGTTCTCACACTCGGACAGGAGGTTGACGTCAAGATCATCGACATCGATATGGACAATCATAAGATCAGCCTTTCAATGACCGCTCTTATGGACGATACAGACGATACCGACGAGCAGTAAGCAGCCGCCGCGTGTCCTCACCGCGCGGACGCACGCATAAAGAATTATGAATAACGTAAAAAACGGAAACGCAGTCTGCGCTTCCGTTTTTTTGTGCTATTAGCTGTTTCTATGCGTTAAAAAGTGATTATAGTGACGAATAATGTAACATTATGTATTAATAAACCATCAAAAAAATTCAAATCAGCCTTGACAGAAACGAACAACGGTGCTATAATACGTTTGAGCAAATGTAATGGAAACATTTGACATTATCAAACGAAACGGCGGCGTTCTGCCGAACCGATACGTTTAACGGAGGAAATAATTATGAAAAGTTTTATTAAAATGCTCGCTCTTACACTTTGCGCGGTGATCTGCGCGGCTGCTCTCGCTTCGTGCGGCGAGGGGGACAAGACCGCCGAGACCACAATGGCGGCTGAAACCGCCGTTGAGACCGTAACAGAAACCACTGCGGCATAAAGCGCCGCAAAACGCTCACAGCGCAATACATAACCGCGTATGCGAAAAACCGAAGACGCTCAAAACGCCTTCGGTTTTTTTATCGCTATGTAAAGCCTGTCAGGCTTATTATTACCGTTTGGTGAGTCCGAGAACCTCGAAATTATATTTTGTACGCGGTTCGTCGAGATATTCGGGAAGCGCCGCCGACCATTTGAGATAATGCTCGGTGGTTTTGTGACGCGCGAGCGCTTCGGGGCTTTCCCAGATCTCATAGAGGAAGAAGCGGCGGGGATTATCCTTGTCGGCTAAAACGTCGAACGCGATGTTGCCCTGCTCCTTTATTGAATTAACATGATTGTACATACAAACTGCCGAAAGCGCTTCCTCGCAGCCGGGCTTCGCGGTCATGTGAACCAGAACGCTTATCATATCACATCAGCCTTTCGATTTGACAGAGAAGAATTCGAGCTGTTCGTCGTCCGGCCCGAGCACGAACGCGATGTGCAGCACCATCTTTTCGGGTTTGGAATCGAGCGCGACGTCCTTGGGAGCGATATGCGGACGTGCGCCGACGGAGAGCGCCTTTTCATAAGCGGCGTCGATATCGTCGCATCTGAACGCTATGTGCTGGAATTTGCCGCACGCCTGGAGCGAATCGCCGCCGCCAGCGAACATCTCGAGGATAGCGCCGTCGCCGATGTCGAACATCTGTGCGCGTCCGTCGCCCTCGCCCCACGACGCGGCGGGCGTCATGCCGAGATCGGTGTAAAACTTGAACGAACGCTCGAAATCGCTCACCTTGAGCGCGACATGATGTATGCCAAGACCGGATATTATCTTATTTTTGCTTTCCATATTGCTGTTACCTCCGATTTTGCAGGGGCTGTCCGGACATAAGGCGAATTCGCTTTCGCCGGACACAGCCTGCGATTTTGACTTATTATAGCATATTGCGCGGCGTTTGGCAAGAGCCTTCGCCGCATATGAGATATAAAATATCGCGCACACCGTTATCAGCGCAAGCTGACAAACGGCGAGCGGCTGATAAAGCCGTTCATATGGGTAGAGAACGCAGTAGGCAAGACCGGCGCACGACGCCGCGAAAAGCGATATCGTCCGCGCACTGATGCCGCCTGCGGCGATACATATGGCGGCGGCGGCGCAGCTCACCGGCGAAATGAAAAGATAGGCGAGGGGAGATGAGAAAAAGCCGGAATATATCAGCAGAACCGCGGTCAGCACGAGCATGAGGGCGCATAACGTCCCGGCGGCGGCGTATAAAGCCTTGCGTGCCGCCCGACGTTTATCTGTGGCGCATAGCCGCTCGCGGTAAATGACGGCGGCGGCGAGCGGCACGGAGAACATCAGCGCAGCGCAGAAGGCGTAGCAGGACGCTGTGACGCTCATAATCTCAAAACGCAGGCAGATGAGCGGGGCGGCGCACAGCACGGCTGGCAGCGGCAGTATGAGCGCCTCGGCTCTGCGCATGACGGGCAGCGCAAGCTCCATCACCTCTCGCGCCGCCGTAAACGCCGCAAGCGCGATGAAAACTCCGCTCATGATTTCACGCTTTGCCGACGGAGGAACATAGCCCAAAAAAGCGTTCGGCGGATATATGCGCAGCGCCGCGATATAAGCCGCCGCGAACGAAAACGCGCATAAAACGCCGCTCATACGCGAAATCACGCGCGTATAACGCTCGCCGCTCATCGTTTTTTGCCGCTGCTTTGCGGATTTGTGTTGGATATGACCTTTTCGCCGTCCGCGCTGACGTTGTTTACGGCGTTGACGTTGTTTACGGCGCTGCGGCGCTTTATCGCGCGTATAAGGTCGACTGCAAGTCCCACCGCCGCTCCCTGCGCCGCGATCGAGCTGAATACAAGCATGAAACGGTAAATATACGGAATGAATTCCGCCGCCGACATAGCGCAGACGACGCTGAGCATCACCAACGAATAAGCCGAGTAAAATTTTCGTCCGCGCACGCTCGATATTATCGTAGCGCCGGACGAAAGCAGCATCGGAACGAGCAGAAATATGCTGAAAAATACATCTGCCGCAACCGCGCTGTCCGAATCGCCGCCCGCCGCCATATAGCCGAATACGATGAAGCATTTGAACAGCACCGTGAGCAGCAGTATCGAGAAAAAGGTGTAAAACGTCACTGACGCGTGCTTTTTTATATTATTATTCATATTAAAAATAAAAGGGAGAACGTATGTCCTCCCCATTTTATGTCAGATTTTATTTGTTTCCGTAGGTTCCCTCGAGGTTTACCGTGGTTTCGACAATGTTGACCTTGCCCTTGGAGGTTGCGATATGCTTCTGAAGCTCCTCCCAAAATTCCTCGCCGTCGTTGGGAAGCTCGACCGCCTTGTTTTTCCATGTGGAAAGCATCATGGCGTTTGAAAGCGACAGACCGTTGATGCCGTCATAGCCGGGCGCGAGCAGCTCCTCGCCGTTAAGCAGATGGTTGGTGTAATTCTGAAGAATTCCCTTGTGCTGCGGGCCGCCGGTGTTGCCGAGGTCAATCGAAATATTCTCTGCCTTAGGCGTAGCGAAGCCCTGATCGGTGGCGAAGCAGTATTCGCGCTCGTCGCAGGATAGCTTTGTGAAGGTCAGCTTGTTATGCTCATAAACGAGCTTGCCGAGGCTTCCCGATATCTCGAGCCGGTTTGTGCCGGGGCATTCGCCGGTGGTGGTGATGAATACGCCGGTCGCGCCGTTGGGATATTCCGCGTAAGCCGTAACATCGTCCTCGACCTCGATATCGTGATATTTGCCGAACGAACAGAACGCGCGTATCTTATTGGGCATACCGAAGATCCACTGCCAGAGGTCGAGATTATGCGGACACTGATTGAGCAGGACACCGCCGCCCTCGCCCGACCAGGTGGCTCTCCATCCGCCGCTGTTGTAATATGCCTGTGTGCGGTACCAGTCGGTGATTATCCAAACGCAGCGCTTGAGCTGACCAAGCTCGCCGCCGCGAACCATTTCGCGCATTTTCTGATAATAGGGATTGGTGCGCTGATTATACATTATGCCGAAGGTTTTGCCGGATTTCTTCGCCGCGTCCATGAATTCGACGATTTTCTTTGTGTATACGCCGATAGGCTTCTCGCTGAGGACGTTAAGTCCAAGTCCGAACGCCTCGATGCCGATAACAGGGTGCAGATAGTGCGGCGTGGCGATGATAACGACGTCGATCAGACCGCTTTTGAGCAGAGCGTGATAATCGTCAAAATAAGCAATATCGCCCTTGAGCGTTTCCTTTGCCCAAGCGATGCGCTCGGGACGGATATCGCAGATAGCGGTGACGGTGGCGCCCTCGATCTCACCCGCGTCGAGCATACACGCGTGTCCGGAGCCCATGTTGCCGATACCGACGATACCGAAACGAACCTTATCCATTTTATTCACTCCTTTGTGGTAAATTATACGGCGCGTTATATTTACGCTGCCGCTGCCATGGCTACATTATATAATAACCTTACCGAAAACGCAAGGAATTTTGAAATTTATTTACAAATTGTCGCATTATGAGCGTAAAGTGAAAAAGATAACTTTCAGGCTCGCGTTTTATATAGGCTCACTTTACAAGCAGAAGTCCCGCCTTATAAACGTCGCCCGCGCCCATGGTCAGAATAATATCTCCGGGTTTCGCTTCCTTCGCTGTACGTCGCGCGGCGTCGGCGAAGCTGTCGCAGTAGACGGCGCCTGTGTCGGCGGCGAGCCGCTGACTTGAAACGCCGTAGCTGTTGACCTCGCGCGCGGCGAAAATATCGCAGATATAGAGCAGATCTGTGTCGCCAAACGCCTTTTTGAAATCATCATAGAGGGTCGCGGTACGCGAATAGGTGTGCGGCTGAAATATCGTCAGAATCCGCTTGTAGCCGAGCCTGCGCACACCCGCGAGGGTAGCGCGTATCTCGTCCGGGTGATGCGCGTAATCGTCATATACCGGCACGCCGTTTTGGGTCTGACCTACCTTCTCGAAACGGCGGTGACAGCCGGTGAAGGTGGCGAGCAGCCTTGATATATCCCCGCCCGAAACGCCGCACAGACGCGCACAGGCGCAGGCGGCAAGAGCGTTCGATATATTATGCTCTCCCGGCACGGCAAGCGACGCGCTGCAAAGCGGCATCCCGCGCTCGGCGATGTCGAAATGCGCGAAGCCGCCCTCGTAGCGTATATTTTTCGCCGTATAATCGGCTTCGCGGCCGAGCGCGTAGGTGATAAGCGTTCCCGCGTAGCCGTCGCATACGGCGCGAACGTCTGCGCAGTCGAAGTTCACGACGGCTTTTCCGGCAATGTCGATATATTTACGGAACGATTTGCGGATATGATCCATGCCGGAGAAATAATCGAGATGCTCGGGCGCGATATTGAGCACCACCGCGACAGTCGGATAAAATGAGAGGAACGAATCGGTGTATTCGCACGCTTCGAAAACGAAGGTGTCGGACGAACCGTCCCTCATCGCGCCGCCGAATTCGGGCATGACCGCGCCGCATTCGACGCTCGCGTCGATTCCGGCGCCGCAGAGCAGATGAGCTGCCATCGAGGTCGTTGTGCTTTTGCCGTGCATACCGGCGATCCCGATGCGGTTTTGGTAGCGCAGCATCACATAGCCGAGGTATTCGGCGCGGCGGAACTGCGGAATATTCAGCTCGGCGGCGCGCATACGTTCGGGGTTATCCTCATGAATGGCGGCGTTATAAACGACTGCGTCCCAGCCCTCGACGTTCTCGGCGCTGTGTCCGATATTGAGTCTGACGCCCGCCGCGCGCAGCTCGTCCGTGATCTGACTGGGCGTGCGGTCGCTTCCTCCTACGGAAAGTCCGTCGGAGAGGGCGACGCGCGCAAGCGAGGACATACTGACGCCGCCGACACCTATGAAATATATTGATTTTGCCGACGACAGGATCTTTGCGGCGTCGGACGACGGCTTGACAGATTCGCTCATTTAAACGATCTCCTTTAGCTGAAACCGGTATCGGCGGAGCGATATTTCATCGCGTTTTTCGATATCGGATATAATTTATTGTAATAACAAACATATTTATCTGAATCGTGAATTAAAAATGCGTCCAAAACAACGATATTTCAAAATTAGCCGCAGATAATCAATAAATATTTTGCATTTGGTTTGTATAAAGGTCACAATGATGCGGTAAAATTAGAGTTAAGGGAAGAATAATATCGGGACGCAAAGACGACCGGTATAAAACATATGGAGGAAACAAATATGCAGATCACAGATATTAAAGTCAGAAAGCTTTTTAACGACGACGGCCCGATGAAAGCAATTGTTTCGGTCACCTTCGACAATCAGCTTGCCCTTCACGATATCAAAGTAATCAACGCCCGCGATAAATTTTTCATCGTGATGCCCTCGCGCAAAAACCCGGACAACACCTACCGCGATATCGTGCATCCCATTAACGCCGAATTCCGCGCCACCCTTGAAAATGCCGTTATCGACGCCTACAACCGCGAGCTTTGCGCGTATGAAGCGGAGCTTGCCGCCCAGAACTACGAGGCGCAGGAAAATAAAGAGGATAACTGAATCGTCCATTAAGAGAACCGCTTGGCGGTTCTTTTTTTCGTTTTATGCCATATTTGAGTTTATAATGCTCTGACGCCGCGTCAAAACTCTATTTCGCACATTACCGGATAGTGGTCGGAGAGGTACATACCGTTGTTTTCGTCCGTCCAGCGGGTTATTTTATAATTTGAGGGTGTGACGATGCGTTTGTCGGCGAAGATATAGTCTATCTTGCTTTCGACCGTTCCCCACGAATGAAAGGTGACGCCGAGCGTATCGGTCAGATCGCGCACCGGATAATCGCCGTACGCGAGCGCGTCCGCGATGGTGTTCTCGGTCGGCTCTGCGTTGAGGTCGCCGGTGATGAAAAACGGAAAATCCTGCTTTGCGTTATCCTCGGTTATGCGGTCGAGTATCTGACGCATACCGAGCCGACGCGCTTCCGGTCCGACATGGTCGAGATGAGTGTTGTAAACGCGGAATGGGACGGCGAAATCGCGGTGACGCAGCAGAGCGGCGGTTGTAATGCGCGGGCAGTCCGACTGATCGGGATAGCGTGAGCCGGGGATATAGGGCGTGGGCGACAGCCAGAAATAATCAAGTCCCCAAAGCTCCATGCGGTCGCGGCGATAGGCGATGTCGACGTGTTCATCGCGCAGATTATCCGAGCGTGCGCGTCCGACAAAGGCGTAATCGGGCAGATGACGGACGAGAAAATCGTGCATCGGCGCGGTCATCTCCTGAAAGCCGATGACGTCCGGCATGACCTCGTCGATTTTGGCGAGGATATTGCCGCGCCGGTTGACGAACATATTTATTCCGTCGCATTCTGCGTTGCAGCGGAGATTGAACGTAACGATATTTAGTACAGCCATTTCAGTTTACTCCTATATAATAAATTGGAACACTATGTGCCGTCGGACTTACGTTGATTATGCTGATATTTTAACACCCGCGCCGCGCGAAACGCGTCGAAGCGCCGTGATTACGTTATTATAACACCGTCCGCGCCGCTGTGTCAACATTTACCGGAAAATATCGGATAAAAAGCGCGGCGAACGCAGCTTTTCCGCGTCCGCCGCCGTATTATTATGCTTTAGAGCAGTCCGGCTATGTCTATAACCTTTGTTTCGTTCGGCCACAGTCTGCGGCGGGAGGTTATCTTCATCGCCGCCGTGTCGATGGTATAGTCTATGCCGTGCGGCGAATCGGTGAACTGAACGTTTATCATGATAACGCTATCTGTACGCCGGCTGAAGGTGCAGGCAAGCTCGGCGCGGCGGTAACGGTCGCCGTCGGCTACCATCATCTCAGGTATGAACGCGGGAAAATCTGATATGCGGTTTCTGTACCATTCCCCGCTGCCCGCTTCGACAAACCATTTGTGTCCCTTGTCGTCGCTTAGGGTGATAAGCGCGCTGCGAGCGTCGGTATGTATGGAAACGTGCTCTACTCCGACATCGTTCG
>JBAXZA010000040.1:0-9700 GCA_041670545.1 Eubacteriales bacterium
TAAAACCGCGTAAAAACACAACAAAAGGCGGTGAAACAATATGAAAAAACGCGAAGAACTTACCAAAACGTTCTGCGGGCTGTATAAAAACGCCGCGCCGGAGGACGTTATCGTCGCATTCGAATACGATTTGGAATCTGACGCCAAAACAGAGCGCCGCTGCGGCATTATCGGCGTCACGCACGATAAAATAGTCAAATATCTCGACGGTGAATACATCGGCGAATATGACCTTTGCGATACCAAGGAATGGAAATGCGTGCCGGGCGTCGGCTGTACGACGCTTGAATTCAAATATCAGGACGACGAGCATATGCTCTGCCGCGCCGATATGGCGTACAACGCGCTCTACGCCGCGATAGCGAAGCGGCTCAACCGTTATATCGAAACGCACAGCTACGGCTACGACTACGAAAAGGATATGGCGCGGATATGTCCGAAATGCGGACGTCCCCTGCGTCCCGGCTCGGAGCACTGCGAGCACTGCGTTTCAAAGGGCAAATATCTCAAGCGCATCTGGGAAATGGCGAAGCCATACCGCGGATATATTTATCTGTCGATAGTGATGTATTTCGTCATAACAGCCTGCAATCTGATAACGCCTTACATCAACCGCGTGCTGGTCGACGATTTTATACAGCCGAAAAACGACGCTCTGTCGCAGTTCATCGTCGTCATGCTTTCGATGCTCGGCGTCAATATCCTCATACGTCTGCTGTCGATGGCGCGCAATCTGTCGCTCGTACAGGCGGGAACAAAGCTTATTGTGCGGATACGCAGCATGGTGTTCGATAAAATTCAGCTGCTGTCGCTCTCGCGCATATCGAAGCGCACCTCCGGCGAGCTTATGAACCGCGTCACCGGCGATACGGCTACGCTTCGTGAGTTCATAACGCAGGATATGGGCAACATCGTCGAGGAGGTGCTGGTATTTTTAGCGGTCGGCATCTATCTGTTCGTCTATGACTGGCGGCTGGCGCTCATGATACTGCTCCCGACGCCCATCGTAATGTTCGCATGGCGGATATTCTGGAAACGGCTGCACTCGATGTATGACCGCCAATGGACGGTCGACGCCAAGGCAAGCACCGTGTTGCATGATATATTCTCCGGAATACGCGTTGTCAAGGCGTTCGGCATGGAGCACAGCGAGGTCAAGCGCTACGACACCATAACAAAGGATCTCTGCGACATTTCCATCCGCAACGAACGCACCTATGCGGTCATATCGCCGATAATAAACTTTTTCATGGGAATCGGCGAATTCTTTCTGCTGTATTATGTCGGCACGAAGATACTCGGCGGTCAGATGACGCTCGGCGAAATGGCGCAGTTTTCGGCGTATGTCGGCATTATCTACGGACCGCTGCGCTGGTTCTCGAATCTCCCGCGAAGAATTATCCGCGTCATGACCTCCATCGTCAAGATATTCGATATCATCGACGAAAAGGTCGACGTCGCAGACAGCTCCGACGCTAAAAATATCGATATCGTCGGCACTATCGAATTTGACGACGCGTCGTTCGGCTATGACGATACCGTGGACGTGCTCAAGCACATAAACCTCAAGGTCAATCCGGGCGAAATGATCGGCATCGTCGGCAAATCGGGCGTCGGCAAATCGACGCTTATAAACCTCGTCATGCGGCTTTACGACGTGAACGAAGGCTCGATAAAGATCGACGGCACAGATATCCGCGAGATATCGCAGGAATGCCTGCGCTCACAGATAGGCGTCGTGCTGCAGGAGACCTTCCTGTTCTCAGGAACGATATACGATAATATCGCCTACGCAAAGCCGGACGCGACGCGCGACGAGATTATCAACGCCGCGAAGGTATCCGGCGCGCATCCGTTCATAATGAAGCTGCCCGAAGCGTATAATACCAAGGTCGGCGAGCGCGGCTTCACGCTGTCCGGCGGCGAGCGTCAGCGGATTTCCATCGCGCGCGCGCTGCTGCATAATCCGAGGATACTCATTCTCGACGAAGCGACCGCCGCGCTCGATACCGAAACCGAGAAGCAGATACAGGATTCGCTGCAAAAGCTGATGGAGAGCCGCACCACGCTCGCCATCGCGCACCGTCTTTCGACTCTGCGCAACGCGACGCGCCTTATCGTGCTCGATAAAAACACCGTCGCCGAGATCGGCACGCACGACGAGCTGATGAAAAAGAAGGGCATATATTACGGTCTTGTAATGGCTCAGCGTCAGATGTCGAAAATGCAGAACACAAAATCTGTGCCGGAAAAAACGGCATAATGTAATAACGTAAAAGTTTCTCCCGCCGCTACGCTTGCAAAAACGTTTCCGGCGGGAGAAATTTTTATTGACAAGATGAGAAAGGCGTGATATAATGCAAACAGGAAGTGGTAATATATGACCGACGGCATCCTGCGTCTGAGCGGGCTTGTGCGTGACTGCGGCAATATCGTGTTTTTCGGCGGCGCCGGAGTATCCACCGAAAGCGGTATACCGGATTTCAGAAGCGAAAGCGGAATTTACCGGCGTGACGCGAGTCTTTCGCCGGAGCATCTTCTTTCACACAGGTGTTTTACCGATGAAACCGAGGTGTTTTATGATTATTATAAGAAAAACCTCGTTTTTCCGGATAAAAAGCCTAACAGGGCGCATTATGCTCTCGCAGCGCTTGAAAAATGCGGCAAGCTGCGGGCTGTGGTCACGCAGAATATCGATGGTCTGCATCAGGACGCCGGAAGCGCCAATGTGATCGAGCTTCACGGAACGGCGAAGCGCAATTACTGCACCGTCTGCCGGCGCGAATATCCGCTTTCCTTCGTGCTTGAGGCAGCGGGTGTTCCGCTGTGTCCGGTATGCGGCGCACCAGTGCGTCCGGACGTCGTTCTGTACGACGAAGCGCTCGATGGGCGTATGGTCGACGCGGCGATACGCTGTATCAGCGAAGCCGAGCTGCTCATCATCGGCGGCACATCGCTCGCGGTATATCCTGCGGCGGGTTTTATCCGCTATTTCCATGGCAGAGAGCTTGTTATCATCAATAAAACCCCTACCAAATTCGATGCGTCCGCGTCGCTCGTGCTGCGCGGTTCGATCGGAGAAACGCTTGGCGGCGTCTGCGATAATCTCGGCATTTGACCGATTGTTTCCTACGGCAGAAAAATGTTTACAACTACTGTGAGAAACGTTAATATTATGGTGCTACTATAAAGTGTACCATTATAGTATACTTAAATTTACGGAGGATAAAATCATGAAATATGTATGTCCCTGCGGTTATGAATACGATCCCGAAAAGGGCGATCCCGAAAACGATATCGCCCCCGGAACGCCTTGGGAGGAAGTCCCGGACGATTTCACCTGCCCAATCTGCGGTCTTGACAAGGAATCCTTTGAAGCTGTCGACGAATAAGCGTCTGAGCGTTTTTCCTCGTTTCACAGCGTAAAAATAATGCTCCGGCAAAATAAAAAATCCGGCCCGAAAGCCGGATTTTTATTTTATGCCGCTTCATCGCCCGCGACGGTGATATTATGTCCGTCCGATGTTATGACGATCGAGCCTGAAAGATCGGTGCGCAGGACGCGGATGTTCATCGCCGAATATTTCGTGAGCGTTTCGCTGTGCGGGTGACCGTAATCATTGCCGGCGCCGCACGAAATTACGGCGATATCGGGAGTTACGGCGTCGAGGAAGTCCTGCGACGAGGAGGTCGACGAGCCGTGATGTCCGGCTTTGAGAACGTCGCAGTCGAGAAGCTTTGGCGAGTTCGCGAGTATTTCCTTTTCGGAGAGCGCCTCGGCGTCTCCGGTGAACAAAAAGGAGCTTTCGCCGTAATCAAGACGCATAACGATGCTGTAATTGTTGAGCGAATCATAGCCTGACGAATTCGGCGCGAGAACGGTGAATACGGCGTCGCCAAGCGAATAGGTATCGCCGACGGCGGGAACATCGACCTCGCAGCCGCGCTTGTCAATGGCGGTGAGCAGCTTTTCAAAGGTCACAGTGGAGCTTTCGGCGTCGGGCATTATCACCTTTTTGACGTCGATATTGTTCACGACGCCGTCCGCGCCGCCAATGTGATCCTCGTGAGGATGTGTGAAAACGGCGTATTCAAGCTCGCTTATCCCAAGTGCGCTCAGATATGCGAGGAGCGAAGTTTCGGACGAACCCGGGCCGGCGTCGATAAGCATTGCTTCGCCCGTTGGCGCGATAATAAGCTCGGCGTCGCCCTGACCGACATCAATAAAGTGAACGGCGAGCTGCCCGTCAGCCGAAATGCTGGTCGCCGGAAGCGTCTGCACATCGGAAAAAAGTCCCATCTTCTGTGAAACGAAGCCCGCGAGCGCCATTATAAGCACAATAACCGCTGACAGTATTTTATAAGCGGACGAGCGTCCGTTTCCACGTTTTGCTTTGTATTTTGGCATTATTTTCACCTATTCTTTTTTTTTACGAACAGTATCATAACGTGAGTTCGACGAAATTATTATCAGAATAAAAAACCAGCTGCCGATTCAGGGGAGGGACCCTGATTAGGCGGCGCAAGTTCGCGAAAACCACATCACTATACGCGAGAGAAATGGTGCGGTACAAACAAATTCATCCATACTCTGTAATAAACTTTTTATTAAAGCTTTTTGCCAGGCTTTTTCTCGAAAAAGCCGCGTACCCCTCCCCGTCGAACTCACGTTATCTTACATTATTATATCATCTTTGACCGTCCGGCGCAAGTGAAACATGAATTTTCTTCCAAACTTTGTATGAAAATGAGATTGTGTGTTTCCCTTGACAAACGCGGTTTGTGAAGCTATAATTATAGCATTACATAATTACGGAGTGATGAAAAATGGCGCGCAATCTTGAACGCGAGGTCGATATGCTGCGCGTGGAGGTCGACGAGCTGCGGCGCACAGTTGTTTCGTCCGCTCAAATGAGCGTCAGACCGCGTTTGCTGACGGAGGAAAGCGGTATGAGCGCGGACGAAGCCGTCGTGCGGATTTTCGGAGCGTTTGCGAGCCGCGAGCGACTGCTCATAACTATTGAGCTTCTCAAAAATCCGTCGAGCGCCGCACAGCTTGTCGACGCCTGTGCGCTCAACACGACCGGTCAGGCATATCATCATCTGAACGTACTGACCGCCGCCGGTGTCATCGAGGAGCATCGCGAGCATGGCGGCAAGAGCGTTTATACCGTGAAAAATGACAACATCGACGCCGTTAAAACGGTTATCTCCGCAGTGAAACATATTAAATGATACGAAAGGCTGTATAAAAATGAAATATTCGTATAAAACCCAAATGACCTGTTCCAGCAGCATTACCTTTGAACTTGAAAACAATATTCTGCACAACATTCATTTCACCGGAGGCTGCGACGGCAATCTCAAGGCGGTATCCAAGCTCGCCGAGGGTATGGACGCCGACGAATTCGTCGCGCGCTGCGGCGGCATCACCTGCGGACGCAAGCCGACGTCCTGCTCCGATCAGTTTTCCCGCGCGATACGCGAAGCGCAGGAGAAGCTCAAGGCATCGGCTGCCGAAAGCGCCGCTAATTGAGCCGAAAAACTCATGATGAAGGTTTATGTTATGTAAAACGCTTTCATAATAAAAAATCTGTCGTTTATATACGGCAGATTTTTCTTTTTTAGGCAATATATTACAGATAATATAGCTCAGAACAGCAGCTGTGAGATGCCGTTACCGCCGTAGACCTCCGACCAGTTTTTGTCGAACGAATCGATCTCGGCGGAGGTTCCGGGGTTTTTGAGCATGGTTTCGAGCATTTCCGGCGTGACGGTCACCGCCTGCGCTCCCGCCGCGATAACGCGTGTGACCTGCTCGACCGTGCGGAAGCTGGCGGCAAGCACCATCGTTTCGAGTCCCGCGAGCTTTATCAGCTTTGCCATATCTCCGGCGGCGGCGGCGCTGTCGATCGAAAGATTATCGAGGTGCGAAAGATACGGCGCGACGAATTTCGCTCCCGCTTTTGCCGCAATAAGCGCCTGCGACGCGGAATAGACCGCGGTCGCTGTCGTTTCGATACCGTCGGAGGAAAGCTTCATTATCGCGCGTATGCCCTGCGCCGTCATCGGAATTTTGATGCAGAGGTTTCCGCCGATTTTATCGCATATCGCGTGCGCTTCGCGTATCATTTCGTCAGCATTGTGAGAGATCGCCTGAACGAACATTTTGCGCTCGCCGCAAATCGAACGTATTTCGGCAAGCAGCGGCATAAGCTCGCGTTTCTCGCGCGAAAGTATCGTCGGATTGGTCGTCACACCATCGACAGGAAAGGAGTCGAGCGCCGTTTTTAATTTGTCCGTATCGGCGGAATCGATAAAAATATACATTATATACCCCTTAAAATTGTGAATTGAGTATGACCGAGAGCCGCTCGACCTCCGCTTTATCTGCTTCGGGCAGCCTGCCGAATGGAAAATCAATGCCGAGGTTTTCATATTTTTCCGCGCACAGCTTGCGGAAGGGAAGCAGCTCGCGGCGTTTTATATTCGGATAGCGGCCGCAAAAATCCCGCAGAGCCGTAATATTTTCCTCATTGTCATTGATGCCCGGAACGATAACGGTGCGAGTCCAGACCTCGACGCCGGCTTCGAGCGCGATATCGAGAAAACGTGCGGTATTGTTGAAATCTCCGCCGCAGTATTTGCGGTAGCCGTCGTTCGAGGTGAATTTGACGTCGAGCAGCGCGAGATCGGTATGGCATAATACGCGCCGGATATCGGCGTCGGACGCAAAACCGGAGGTGTCGAGCGCCGTATTTATCCCCAAATCATGTAATATTTCGAACAGCCGCGCGGCAAATTCGCTCTGCATAAGCGGCTCACCGCCGCTCAGAGTTACGCCGCCGCCGTTTTTAAAGTATGAGCGGAAGCGCAGAGCCTTCTCCGCGACCTGTTCAGCCGAATATTCCGCTCCGCCGCAAACGTCCCATGTGTCGGGATTGTGGCAATATGCGCACCGCAGCGGGCAGCCCTGCATGAATACGACGAAACGTATGCCCGGACCGTCGACAGTGCCGAGCGACTGGAACGAATGAATCCGCCCCGACATCACATCGCGGAGTGGAAAGTGCGCTTGATGACCTCGCGCTGCTGTTCCTTTGTTAATTTGTGGAAATTGACCGCGTAACCAGAAACGCGGATGGTGAGATTCGGATATTTTTCCGGATGCTCATAGGCGTCGACCAGCGTTTCGCGGTTGAGAACGTTGACATTGAGGTGATGCGCCTTTTGAATGAAATAGCCGTCGAGCATGACCGTGAGATTTGTATAACGCTCGCCGTCGCTGTGACCGAGCGCGTCGGGAATGATCGAAAAGGTGTTGGAAATTCCGTCGCTGCAAACGTCATAGGGGATTTTGGCGACCGAATTGAGCGCAGCGAGCGCGCCGTTCTTTTCGCGGTTGTGCATTGGATTTGCGCCGGGTGCGAACGGTTCTCCCGCCTTGCGTCCATCGGGAGTAGAGCCGGTTTTTTTGCCGTAAACGACGTTTGAGGTTATCGTCAGCACGGAAAGCGTGGGAATAGCGCCGCGGTACAGCTTGTGCTTTTTAAGCTCACCGTAGAAAAGCTCGACCTGTTCGCGCGCGATGGAATCGACGCGGTCGTCGTCATTGCCGTAGGCGGGATACTCGCCGGTCGTTTCAAAATCGGTGATAAGCCCGCTCTGCGGGTCGCGTATGCAGCGGACGCGAGCGTATTTTATAGCCGAAAGCGAATCGGCGAGGACGCTCAGTCCCGCGACGCCGAACGCCATAAAGCGGCGGACATCGGTGTCGTGCAGCGCCATCTGCGTCTTTTCGTAGGCATATTTATCGTGCATATAGTGGATAATGTTCATAGTATTGACATACATACGCGCAAGCCACGGGCGATAAACGGCGAGCAGAGCGTTAACCTTGTCATAATCGAGGTATTCGTCCGCGTAAACCTCACCCTTAGGGCCGACCTGAACCTTTTTCACCTCGTCGACGCCGCCGTTAAGACTCATGAGCAGCATTTTCGCGAGATTTGCGCGCGCTCCGAAGAACTGCATATCTTTTCCAACGCGCATCGCCGAAACGCAGCAGGCGATAGCGTAATCGTCGCCGAATTTTTCGCGCATGAGGTCGTCGTTTTCATACTGTATGGCGTCGGTGTCGCACGATACCTTTGCGCAGAAGCGTTTGAAGGTGTCGGGCAGGCTCTGCGACCAGAGAATGGTGATGTTAGGCTCTGGCGAAGTGCCGAGGTTATATAGGGTGTTCAGCACGCGGTAGGAGTTTTTGGTGACGAGCGTGCGTCCGTCCTCTCCGGTGCCGCCGACCGATTCGGTTATCCACATCGGATCTCCGCCGAAAAGCTCGTTGTAATCGGGCGTGCGCAGATGACGCGCCATACGAAGCTTCATCACCAGATCGTCCATCAGCTCCTGTGCTCCGCTTTCGGTGAGCAGTCCGGCTTTGATATCGCGCTCGAAGTAGATATCGAGGAAGGTGGAGGTGCGTCCGAAGCTCATCGCCGCGCCGTTCTGCTCCTTTATCGCGCCGAGATAGGCGAAATACAGCCATTGAACGGCTTCGCGGGCGTTTTTCGCCGGCTGCGAGATATCGAAGCCATACATTTTCGCCATCTCTCCGAGCCGCGTGAGGAAGGTTATCTGCTGGAAAAGCTCCTCGGAAAGCCGTATGGTTTCAACATCCATATCCTTCTGCGAAAGCTCGTATTTATCCTTTTTCTTCTGTTCGATAATGTAATCAAGTCCGTAAAGCGCGATGCGGCGGTAATCGCCGATAATGCGTCCGCGTCCGTAGGCGTCGGGCAGACCGGTGATGAGTCCGCAGTGACGTGCGGCGCGTGTTTCCTCATTGTAAACGCGGAAAACGCCGTCGTTATGCGTTGTGCGGAACTGAAATTCCTTTTCCACCTCGTCGGATAAGGTATAGCCGTAGGCTTTGCAGGCGTCGCGCGTCATGCGTATGCCGCCGAAGGGGTTGACGCTGCGCTTTAAGGGCGCATCGGTCTGAAGTCCGACGATAAGCTCATGCTCGCGGTCGAGATAGCCGGGTTTGAAGGTGAGCAGCGACGCGACGGTGTGGGTGTCGACATCTAGCACGCCGCCCTTTGCGGCTTCTTTTGCGAACAGGTCGTTGAGCTTTGCGAGCAGCGCGGAGGTGCGTTCGGTGGGAGCGGCGAGAAAATCCCCGCCGCCCTCGTATGGCGTATAGTTTTTTTGTATGAAATTGCGGACGTTAATCTCGTTTTGCCAGTCGCCGCCGATAAATCCATTCCAGTTTTCAGTATTCAGCATAATATTTTCCTTTCCGTTTCGGAACATACCGCGAAAAGCGCGAATACGCACTCTGACGCCGGTAAAGCCAAAAATCAATGCATCTCCGCCGCATACAAAAAGGGCAACAGCGACGAATCGATGTTGCCCAGACGGTCGGCATATATCCGCGCGAAAACCGCTCGGACAACACATTTCATTCCCCCGTGGTTTCCCACTAATTCCGCCAGTCATGAAATGTCGGGCGAAGGGCGTTCCCGCCGTTTCACACCTTTTATTATGCTTAGATTATACCATCATTTGTTTTTTGTGTCAATAGCTATTTTAAACAAACCTCAATAATTGTATACCAAAATAGTATACAATATACCTCCGACGCGCCGCCGCTTACTTGATATCGACAGCCTTGCCGGTTTTAGCGGATTCGTAGATA
>JBAXZA010000041.1:0-9519 GCA_041670545.1 Eubacteriales bacterium
AATCGATTGCTCCGGCGGTGCAGACCTTTGAGCATACGCCGCATTTACCGGTTTTTAACATGGTGCAGTACTCGGGATCGATCGTAGCGACCTTCGGTACGGCCTGCGCGAAGGGAATATAGATCGCGCGGCGGTTGTCCATGCCGAGGTTGAATTCATTGGGGACTTTTTTCTGCGGACATTTTTCGGTGCAAAGACCGCAGCCGGTGCAGACGTCCTCTTTGACATAACGCGCCTTACGCTTGATGGTAACGGTGAAATTACCGACGAAGCCCTTGACTCCTGATACTTCGCTGTACGAATAGATGTGAATCTTTTCGTTCTGCGCCGCTTCGACCATTTTAGGCGTAAGAATGCACGCCGCGCAGTCGAGGGTAGGGAAGGTTTTGTCGATCTGAGCCATTTTACCGCCGATTGTAGGCTGTTTTTCAACGATATCGACCTCATAACCGGCGTCGGCGATGTCGAGCGCGGTCTGAATTCCGGCGATGCCGCCGCCTATGACGAGCGCACGCTTTGTAACGGGCGATGTTCCGGCGGTAAGGGGGGCGTTGAGCGTAACCTTGGCGACGGCGGCGCGTGCGAGGATTATCGCCTTTTCTGTGCCGACCGCCATATCCTTATGTATCCACGAGCACTGTTCACGAATGTTTGCGACCTCGAGCATATAAGGATTAAGACCGGCGGCAGCCGCCGCCTTGCGGAAGGTGTTTTCGTGCATACGGGGTGAGCAGGAGCAGATGACGACGCCGGTGAGCATATGCTCGCGGATCGCATTTTTGATGATATTCTGTCCGGCTTCGGAACACATATATTGATAGTCTGTGGAGAAAACCACGCCGGGCTCGCTCTTCATGGCTTCGGCAACCGCGTGGACATCGACCGTCGCTGCGATATTGCTTCCGCACCAGCAGACAAATACGCCTATTCTTTGCATAGCTTATCTCCTTACTTTTTATACTTACGAAATGCGCTGACGATCGCCTGCTGCGGCAGATCGGGATCGAGCAGAGCGGGGATTTCGTCGTCAGTCAGATGATTTTCGCCCTGACGTCTTACGCAGGCAAGACGGATCGCTTCGACCAGCTTTGCCGGTTCTACATCGCGCGGGCAGCGTTCGATGCAGGCGAAACAGGTCAGACATTTGTATATCGATTTTGACGCCATGAGCTTTTCTATGTCGCCGCGCTCCACCATATAAACGAACTGATGCGGATGATATTCCATCTCGTCGTAAGCGGGGCAGGTCGCGGAGCATTTGCCGCAGCGCATACATTTAAGAGGATTTACGCCGCTTATGCGAATGATGTCCTCTTTTGTTACTTTTTCAGACATTAAAGCTCCTCCTTGAGTCCCAGAGCCACAGCGAGCAGCTCGGTGAAATATTTCACCGGAACCGCGGACTCCGAGGTGTTCTTTGTGAGGTTGTAAAGACATAACGGGCAGGCGGTAACGAGCAGCTCAGCGCCGTTTGACTTTGCGTTGTCGACGATATTTTGAGCGCGCTTGGAGGCAAGAGATTTGTCCTCAAGCGTAATGTAGCCGCCGCAGCATTCATTGCGGTTGGCGTAGATAACAGGCTCGCCGCCGATGGCGCGGATAAAATCCTCAATGATTTTTGGGTTTTCGGGATCATCCATCGCCATAACGTCGCCGGGACGAAGCAGCAGGCAGCCGTAATACGCGCCGATTTTGCGTCCGGTGAAGGGTTTGACTACCTTCTTTTTTAGCTCGTCAAAGCCTACGATATCGCGCAGCAGCTCAAGATAATGGATAACATTGGTTTCGCCGTGATACTGCCCGTCAGCACCAAGATAATTGTTGGCGCGTGAGGAAATGTACTCATCGTAGCGCATATCGCGGTTGACCTGCTTGATGACGTTGTGGCAGGCAGAGCAGAGAGTTACGAGATCGTGACCGAGCTTGTGCGAAGCGGACAGCGCACGGACGGAGGAAAGCTTAGTTGCTATCTCGTCCTTGGCGAGCGGATAAACGCCGCCGCAGCACTGCCATTCGGGCAGCTCCTCGAGTGTGATCCCGAGCGCCTGCGCCGACATACGGGCGTAGCTGTCAAGATCCTTAGCCTTGGTCTTGAGAGTGCAGCCGGGAAAATAGCTGTATATCATATCAGTGATCCTTTCTTGGATATTTGCTGTATATTAAAAGAAGAAAAATCAATCATAATCTTTATGTTCGAGGGAACATAAAAATGCCGTGAAGTAGTAAAAATTTCAGCTGCTTGGAACTGCGCTTTCAACGGTTTCGGCAGAGCCGAAATTCACGGCGTTCAGCCGTGAAAGCTGAAAACGCTTGACGCCCTTCGGGCGTTATAACACCAGCCGCTTGGAGCTGCGCTTTCAACGGTTTCGGCAGAGCCGAAATTCACGGCGTTCAGCCGTGAAAGTTGAAAACGCTTGACGCCCTTCGGGCGTTATAACACCAACCGCTTGGAGCTGCGCTTTCAACGGTTTCGGCAGAGCCGAAATTCACGGCGTTCAGCCGTGAAAGCTGAAAACGCTTGACGCCCTTCGGGGGTTATAACACCAGCCGCTTGGAACTGCGCTTTCAACGGTTTCGGCAGAGCCGAAATTCACGGCGTCCAGCCGTGAAAGCTGAAAACGCTTGACGCCCTTCGGGCGTCATATCATCTGTTCGGGATGAAAGACCTCGTCGAAACGTTCAGCGGTGAGGAAACCGAGAGCGACGCAGGCATCCTTTAATGAAATATTCTCCTTAAAGGCCTTTTTCGCGGTTTTAGCGGCGTTTTCGTAACCGATGTAGGGATTGAGCGCCGTGACAAGCATCAGCGAATTGTATAAATTGTGATGCATTTTATCGCGGTTCGCGGTAATTCCCACCGCGCAGTTGATGTTGAACGAGGTGATCGATTCGGCGAGCAGACGCACCGACTGGAGGAAATTGTAAGCGCAGACCGGCATGAAAACGTTCAGCTCGAAGTTGCCCTGCGAGGCCGCCATACCGACGGCGACGTCGTTGCCCATGACCTGTACGGCGACCATTGTAACAGCTTCGCACTGGGTGGGATTGACCTTGCCGGGCATTATCGACGAACCCGGTTCGTTCTCGGGAATGTGAATTTCGCCGAGACCGTCGCGCGGGCCGGATGCAAGCCAGCGGACATCGTTCGCTATCTTCATCATGTCCGCCGCGAGAGCCTTAACAGCGCCGTGAGCGAACACGATTTCGTCCTTTGAGGTAAGAGCGTGGAATTTGTTCGGAGCGGTGGTGAATTTCTTGCCAGTTATCTCGGAAACCGCTTCGGCGACTTTTACGTCAAAGCCTTTGGGAGCGTTAAGTCCCGTCCCGACTGCTGTTCCGCCGAGCGCAAGCTCGGAGAGGGGAGCGAGGGCGAGCTTTATAAGCTCGCAGTCACGCTCAAGCGAGCTTCTCCAGCCGCTGATCTCCTGAGAAAACTTGATCGGAGTTGCGTCCTGGAGATGAGTGCGTCCGCTCTTGACGACGTCGTCGTTTTCTGCTTCAAGACGCTTGAAGGTCTCGATAAGCTCGCCGACCGCGGGGAGCAGCTTGTCCTCGAGCGCCACTACCGCGCTTATATGCATTGCGGTCGGGAAGGTGTCGTTTGACGACTGGCTCATGTTGATGTCGTCGTTCGGATGGCAGAGCTTTGAGCCGGCGATTTCGTTCGCGCGGTTTGCGATCACTTCGTTTGCGTTCATGTTTGACTGTGTGCCGCTGCCTGTCTGCCATACGACGAGCGGAAAATGATCGTTGAGCGCGCCGCTCATAACCTCCGAGCAGGCTTCGGATATAGCCTTGAGCTTTTCGGCTGTCATTTTTTCGGGCTTGAGCGCGTTGTTCGCCATTGCGGCAGCCATCTTGAGTATGCCGAAAGCATAGGTGATCTCGCGCGGCATTGTTTCGATGCCGACGCCTATTTTAAAATTCTCATGGCTGCGTTCGGTTTGAGCCGCCCAGTATTTATCGGCGGGAACCTTGACCTCGCCCATTGAATCGTGTTCGATGCGATAATCCATTATATTTTAACCCCGTGATTATTTATTTATATAGTGATCTGCGAGATAACCGACTTCAAAGCGTCGGCGCTGTGACGGAGCTGCTCTGCTTCGCCGTCGGTGAGGGGAGAGAGAACGCGTCCGCCCAGACCGTTACGTCCGACGATGGAAAGGGTGGAGAGGCAGACATCGTCAATGCCGTATTCGCCGTGCATCATCGATGAAACGGTGAGCGTTGTATCGGTGCCGTTGAAAATGCACTTGCAGATGTGGCAGACCGAAAGTGAAACGGCGTAGAAGGTAGCGCCCTTGCGCGCGATGACCTTAGCGCCCGACTTGCGGATGTAGCTCTCGACCTCGGCGTAATCGAGCGGAGGAATGAGCTTGTCGCGGTTTGTTACCGCGTCGTGGAATTTGTCAATGGCGATGTTCGAGATGTTTCCGATCGACCACGGTACGAACGAGGTGTCGCCGTGCTCGCCGAACACATACGCGTGAACGTTCTGCTGATTTATCGAATAATATTCGGCAAGGCGTGAACGCAGACGCGCGGTATCGAGTATAGTGCCTGAACCGATGATGTGGTTTTCGGGAACATCGGATTTTTTATGAAAAACGTATGTGAGAATGTCCACAGGGTTTGAAACTATTATGAAAATCGCGTTGGGCGCGTATTTGGTGATCTCCGGGATAATGCTCTTTGTGATGTTTACATTTGTCTGCGCGAGATCAAGGCGCGACTGCCCCGGCTTGCGGGCGATGCCGGAGGTGAGTATTACGATGTCGGAGTTCTGCGCGTCATAATAAGTGCCGGCGTATATCTGAACCGGATTGCAGAAGGGAGTGCCCTGACGGATATCGAGCGCTTCGCCGAGCGCTTTTTCGCCGTTTATATCAACAAGTACGATTTCGGAAGCGATGGAAGTTGCGGCAAGGGTGTAGGCAATGGTAGCGCCGACGCTGCCGGTGCCGATGATAGTAACTTTGTTCATGATTTACCTTCCTTTGTCATTCGCCGCTTTGGCGGCATAATTCGCTTTATGAATATATTATAACAAATAATATCTCTTTTTTCAAATATAAAAACTATATATCGATATTCCGTTATCGATATATCCAATATCGATAACGGCTTTACCGGCGTATTATAAGGCTTAATTCATACATTACTAAAAAATCGTAATATGAACAAACTGTAAATTATTCAGCGCAGCTAATGAAACGATGCAATTTATGTTTTTAAAGTATGCAAAAATGTCAAAATATCGCAGAAATAACGTTTATTTATTTTTCGAATGTAAAACAGCCGCAAAATTATTTGCAGACGGCGATAGCGTCGCCGATTTTCTTTTCCAGAGCTTCCATGCCGTATTTATCGACTTCGCCCTTGTTCTTTTCGCCGTGAGTAAGACAGCCCGCGCCGCCGATGCAGCCTCCCACACACGCCATACCCTCGATAAAGTTGCCGCCGAGCACGTTTTTGGACGCCTTGAGCAGAGCTGTGCGGCAGGCTTCTATTCCGTCGCAGGCGACCGGCTTGACCTTGAAATCGATGTTCTGCTCGGAGATAGCCTCGGCGACAGCGTCTGAAACGCCGCCGGAGCGTGCGAAAATGCGTCCGTAATAGGAAGCGTTGTCGAGAGCCTCCTCGTCGAGCGTTTCGATGAAAATATCGCGGCTGTCAAACAGCGACTGAAGCTCCTCGAAGGTGATGACCGAATCGATGTACGGACGGACAGTATCCTTTTGAAATTCCATCTTCTTGGCGGTGCAGGGACCGATGAATACGATTTTGCAGGTGGGATCGGTTTTCTTGATGTAACGCGCTATCTCCGCCATGGGCGAGAGATTGTGCGAGATTTTATCCTTCATCGACGGGAAGGATTTTTCGATATACGAAACGAATGCGGGGCAGCAGGAGGAGGTGACGAAGCCTTTTTCGGAAAGCTCGCGGGCTTCCTTGTACGCCACCATGTCCGCGCCGAGCGCAGCTTCGACGACCTGATGGAAGCCGAGAATTTTGAGTCCCTTTATGACCTGACCGAGCTTAGCATAGCTGAACTGGCTTGAAATAGAGGGTGCGATAACGGCGTAAAGCTTGTAGTTTTTGTTGCCGGAGCTCTCCTTTATCATGTTTATAACGTCGATGATAAAGGATTTTTCGGCTATCGCTCCGAACGGACACTGATAAACGCACGCGCCGCAGGATATGCACTTGTTGTTGTCGATTTTAGCCGCTTTGTTCTCGTCCATCGAAATAGCCTTGATCTTGCAGGCGTTTTCGCAGGGGCGCTTGTGGTTTATAATCGCGCTGTACGGGCAGACCTTCGCGCAGGCGCCGCATTCGACGCATTTTGACTTGTCGATATGGCACTTCTGATGCTCGTCGAAGCTGATCGCACCGCGTTTGCAGGCGTCCTCGCAGCGGTGGGCGATACAGCCGCGGCAGTCCTCGCTGACGCGGTAGCCGCCGACGGGACATTCGTCGCAGGCGATATCAATCACTTCAATAACATTGGAATTAGCCTTATCGCCGCCCATAGCGAGCTTGATCCTCTCGGTTACGATCGCGCGCTCCTTATATATGCAGCAGCGCATGGTGGGCTTTGGACCTTTGGCGATGATTTTCGGAACCTCGGCGTAGCTTTCGACGAGCTTGTCGTCAAAGGCAAAGCGGGCGACCTCGCGCAGGACTTTATATTTAAGATGCTGCACCTGTGTGTCGAATTTACGCATTTTTATAAGATCAGATCCTTTCGATTCTATTATATATGGAAGATAATATTAAAAATAGCTTGCCTTAATGCGTTTTCCCATAGCTTCGAGCTTTTTTATAAGCTCGTCGATGAGCTGCATTTTTACTGAAAAAGTGATGGGGAGCGTCGGATCCTGATGCGCGGGATTTACCGCCTTGCCGACGAAGAAATTGATATCAGTGGCTTCCTCGAACAGCATACGCGATATCAGTGACGCGCCGTCGCGCCGCGTTCCCCATTTATCGTAGGTAT
This sequence comes from Eubacteriales bacterium, assembly GCA_041670545.1. Classification (GTDB taxonomy): domain Bacteria; phylum Bacillota; class Clostridia; order Oscillospirales; family CAG-272; genus JBAXZA01. The sequence goes on from JBAXZA010000041.1 coordinate 7,004, forward strand.
CGTTGTCGTCAAGATAATCGCGCGCGTTTTCAAGCACCCGGTTGAGCGTTATAATACCCTCTGTGACGAGGTCGACGCCGTCAATCTTGGCGATCGGAGGTATCTCCGAATCGATGTATTCAAAGGTGGATTCCACCTTTTTATGCAGATACGCCGCCGCAAGCTTTGATGTAGTGCCGCCGCAGATGATGTGCTTGCCGTTTTTCGCGAAAAACAGCGAATGCATACGGCGCAGATCGTCCGGATTGGCGGGTGGACCTACCATAAGGTTCATCGGTACGCGTTTGCGTATTTTTATCGTGCATACGGTGGTGTCATCGCGCGGCTGACCTCCGTAAAGGTCGCTGCACTTGTCGAGCAGCATGGTTGTGAGCGTTTTGGCGGGATAGCCGCTGTCGTACATCGACTCCATATATGAAATGATGTTTTCGCGTTCCCAGCCGAAATTAAGCTCCTGACCTATGCCGGCGTGAATAGCGCCGTCGCTCATAGCGAAAAACGTATCGTTTTCCTGCAAGCTTATTTTAGAACGCAGAATGGTTTTGCCGCCGGTGATAACCGTTGTAAGCGGCAGCTCGCAGTTTTTGCCGTCGCGCAGCAGAATGATGTTCGGATTGTCGTACTGAATTATCTCAGCCTCCTCGCTGCGGCGTATGCAGATAATGGTGAAGGTGGAGTATGCGAGCTTACGGACGTTGCAGACGGGCAGCGTCGCGGCGATGGTCTTTTCGCATTCCTCGATCGGAATGTTGTTCGCCATCATTGTCGATATTATTTTAGAGGTGAGAGTTGAAAGTATGCACGCCTTGACGCCGCTGCCGAGTCCGTCGGCGAGCACTATAACGGTGTTGTCGTCGTCCGGCTTAACGAGATCGATATGATCTCCGCAAAGCTCCTCGCCATATTTTACAAGGCTGAAATAGCCTATTTCGGTGCAGAGATCATTCATCCTTCATCGACTCCTTGAGTTTTGTCAGAGCCACCTTCATTTCCGCTGTGGTTTCACCGAGCAGCGACGCTATCTCCTGAACGACGCGCATCTGCTTTTCGATGACCTTGTCCGTGACCTCGATAGTCTGGCGGCTCTGCGTTTCCTTCTTTGATTTTTCGTCATGTTCTTCGGTTATGTCGCGCATGATGCAGATGAGCTGATGGAAGCTCTTGTCGTAAACGACCGAAAGCTCGACATATTTGCCGTATTCGCTCAGATATACCTCGCGTTCCAGAATATCGCGTCCGGTATTCAGCACGTCCATAAATGGCATGGGATCGAGTATGCGGTTGACGTGCTCGCCGAGAATGTCCGACGCCGAGCGTATGAAAAGTATGGTGCGTGCGGCGACGTTTATATTCTGCACCTCGAGCAGCTCGTTTAATACAATAATTGCGTTCGGAGTATTTTTTATAATGTTGTCGGACATCGATTCCGCCTTTTCCTTGAGGTAAGGCAGACACATCGAAACCTCCGCTTTGTGCTGGAAAACCGCTATGGCTTTTTCACGGCAGGTGTTATAACCGCAGGTGCCGCAGTTCAGCTCCTCGGATTTATCGGTTTTGCCCATTTTGAGCAGTATTTCGGCGATCTCCGCCTCGGTAGGCATGGGAGCGCTGAGCGAAATCGGCTCGTAATCTGTTTTAAGCTCGCTCTTATTTTCAATAGCGACGTCGAATTCGGTTTTCGTCGTATAACGCTTGATAGCGGCGAAGTCGCTTATGCGTCCGTTATGCTCCGCGTCCATGAGCGGACCGCCGATGCAGCTTCCGGCGCAGGCGGACATCTCGATGAAGCAGCCGCTCAGCTTACCTCCGCGTATATCCTCGAGCGCCGCCATGCAGTTTTCGATACCGTCGACGGCGACGTATGTATATCTGCTCTCGGGATCGCATTTGTCGGTATCCATACATTTTATAATACCGCCGGGAGTCGGGAAACTGCGTGTGCGTCCGGCGTCGTCCTGCGATACCGGCTTTTTGGCGGACGGAATACGGATATTTTTCGCGCGCAGCATTTCGGATATCTCCTCGAAGGTCAGAACGCAGTCGTCATAGCCCGGCATCGAGTCGCACTCGTCCTTTTTTGAAATGCAGGGACAGATAAATATCACCTTAGCGTCCGGCGTGCGTTCGCGGATGTCGACCGCGTGAGCCTGCGCCGGGGTGATGATGTTCGCGAGGAAGGGCAGCGCTTCGGGATAATGCTTGCGAATGAGCAGATTGACGCTCGAGCAGCAGGAGGAGATAATAACGGAATTATCCGACGACGCGATCATTTCCTCATACTGCTTTTTGACCGCCGTCGCGCCGACAGCGGTTTCCTCGGCGGCGTAAAAGCCGAGCTGCTTTAAAGCTTCGCCGAATACCTCGATATCGCAGCCCTCGAAATTGGCGGCGAACGAAGGAGCGACGCTCGCGTAGACGTGCTTGTTCTGCGAAAGAATAACGCCCGCCTTTTCGATATCGCTGCGGACGCTTTTGGCGTTCTGCGGACAGACCATGAAGCAGTGACCGCAGAGGAT
>JBAXZA010000042.1:0-9472 GCA_041670545.1 Eubacteriales bacterium
CTAATTATCATATTTCGCGGAGTACTGCCGTCGCCGAGCACTATGTCGCATTCGAAGCGTATATCGCGAAGCTCTGAGTATTCGACATATATTAGCTTGACAGGCAGCAGGACGGCGCAGCCGGCGTAAACCTTATAACGTACATTACCTACGATACCGCTGTATACGGCGCTTCCATGTCCGAAATCGACAGAATTTGCGCATGAGCAAAGGTCATATCGCACTCCGCCGACCTCTGCTGTGAGCCTTTCATCCCTCTGACGGCGGAGAATGTCGTTATTCCAGCGGGTTATACGGTTCTGCCCGGCATTTTTATACCATGTGAAGCCGAGCGAACGATGCGTGAGCAATGTGCCGAAGCCGTGATTGGTATAAATATAGCTCCAAGGAACACGCGGCTTCGTGCTGTTTATATGATAGCCGCCGTTATAGAAGGCGCATTCGCTGCCATCGTCGGTTGCAATGCCTGTCAGTGCAGTTCTCGGTCGGAACGGAATGAGCGAGGATAGCGCGCGGGCGAGGATATTATCGATCGCAGCATCGTCGCTGAGCGGCAGCACAAGCGACGCACGGCTTTCGAACAGCGCACTGTTTTCTCCGTTTTCGATGACGAAGATTCCGCAGCTTTGTGAAACGAAACGTTCTCCTCCGCAGCGGGTTATGAGATCATATAAGGCTTTGGCGTCAGGCGATGAATATTTATCGCTGTCGCCGCATGAAAAAACAAGCTCGAAGCGGTAACCTGCGACTGTATAGAACAGGAATATATGAAGCAGTGACTTAATTTCCCCAACTATACGTTTGTTTTCGCCGAAACAGCCTGAAAGCGGGCAGTATAATATCGGATAATCGCCGGACACTCCGTATTTCCAAAGCTCTCTCTGCGGAGAGGGGACATCGAGCGTGCAGAGAGTATTTGAGCGCAGACGCATAAGCGTGAAGATATCCTCTCCGCGTCGTGCATTATCAGATGAAATATCGGCGAAGGCATAACGCGCGAGCAATACCGGACGGATATCGGTGACCTTAACACGCGATTTTCGTATTATATCCAAAGCTTCCCGACGGCTGTATGCAAACGCGATAAGAAGCCGGGCGCTTCTGACCGCGTCGGTTCTGACGGCACAGACCGGATGTATGCAGGCGCCGTCAACATTGCCGAAGGTTTGCCCGAAAAGAGCTTCGATATCACCAGCTCCATAATTTATCCCGAGTATATCGTCCCGGCGGCTTTCAAAGCCGAATCTAATATTTATATCAGAGAACGCGGCGGCAAGATATGCGCTTTTTTCGTTTTCACGGCGCGCCCGTCGGCGATATAGGATGATCTTTTCATCTGTAATATATTCGCATTCAACCGACAGCTCCATAAACGACGGATGAGCGATATAATCATTCGTCGGACACATGACAGGCTCGAAAATCACCATGAATTCTGATGGTTCATCGTCTGAATAAAGATCGGCGCTCCAAACCGCGCTGTCGCTGCCAACCGTCATTAACATATGAAAATCAGAGGTGGTGCAGCGCAGCGACGCGCGATTTGTGTAAAGCTTTCCGTCGGTTATACAGAATACTTCATTGCCGCTCTTTGCATAAGAGCGAAAACCGCGAAGTCCGTCGCCCTCAAATACCGGATAGGTAATCGCTTTTCCGCCGTCAGACAGAAATATTCTGCCGTCTGTACAGGCGGTGATGCGGCTTTTGTTGTTCGATATCAAAACGGCGCGGGTTCCGGCTGCCCATTCATGAGATTCATCGAGAAGTTTGCGCGAATCTGACGCGATACGCTGTTCTTCATCATTGTTTTGAGGTGGACTGATAAACACGGTGCCGTCATACGGCGCTTTGAGTTCGAGCAGCTGTTTATATGCCGAAAAACGCTTTACAGACATAAAACGTCCGGTGAAAATATTGTCGAAGCAGGCGTTTGCACAGGCGATGACGCTCATACCGACATGATGAGCCATGAAGCTCGCGACGACCGCTCCTTCACCTCCTGTTCTCGATGCGGTGAAATCGATAGCTTCATAAAAACCGTACAGTCCGTACATTCCGCGCTCACGCAGACGTTTGAGATTTGAAATTGCGGCACGCGGAATAACTTTCATGGCGAGATACGATGAATACGGCGATATCACGCTCTCACGTCCAAGTCCCGCCGCCATTGCGAGTGAAGGACAGCCGAACGCTTTATATTGGTAGCGCAGAGCCGCGTCAAATGCGAAATATCCGCTTTCCGAAGTTCCCCAAAGCCCGCAGACCGTTTTATCCCGCTGTTTATTCGCGGCATAGACGAGTGCTTCGCCTTCAAAGGTACCGGGAATAAACGGCAGAAATAGGGAAGGCATGAAGTATTCGAACATCGTTCCGCTCCATGATCTCATACCGATATGTCTGCCGTCTGTGACCGCGTGTTTGGCGAGCGATGTAAAACACCTTGTATCGATTTTTCCGTTCGCGGCGCAGATATAAGCGGTCGTGCGGAATTCGCTCATATAACAGTCGTAATGATTTTCACTATAACGCTTAGCCGATGTATCGAAACCGATGTAAAACGCTCCGCGTCTTGAGTCATACAGCTTTGTAAAATCCGTTTCCTCAATAATATGGTCGATACGCCGGCAGAGCCGCTCACAATTGAGAGCTGTACGCAGTATGGACAGTGCGCAGATGAGATTTCCGCTGTCGACCGTCGAGATGAACGGCTCGCCTATCACTCCGAGCGTAACAGTGTCGTACCAGTTGTACAGATGTCCGTTCCATTTTTCGAGCTTGTCGATCGAATCGAGCGTAAGCGAAACGCGATTTTCAACCTCCTCGGAGTCGATAAAACCAAAATCCTGCGCGGCAAGACAGCATAGCATATAAAGCCCTATATTTGTCGGAGAAGTACGCTCGGCTATTTCATATTCCGGGGAAAATTGGATGTTGTCCGGCGGCAGATAGCTGCGGTGCGAAGTACAGAGATCGCGGTAAAAGCTCCACATATCACGTGCCTGCGACACGATGCCGGCGCGCTCGTCGTCTGTCAGCGGCGGTGAGTTTTTGTATGCGCGCGACATACGGAACGCTGCGAATGGCATGAGTACCCAACATACACCGATTAGCTTTACTGCGACGGCTGGAGAGAGCATCAGAGCGATGCCGGCAATCACCGACATGAGAAAGCGGTCGGCATAATCGCTTGCTCTGCGCCCGGATGTGCTGTCTCCGTCGGCGGCGGTCGTCCATTCGAGAATATGACGGTGCGAAACGAATTTGCGCCAAAGCGTTCTGACGATGGCATCGAGAGAAACATATGCTTCATAAAACAGAGAAGCTATACGCCATGCGGAGTTTTTTAAGCCATTTCTCCATGGCGGCAGAATATGGCTGTAATAACCGATGCTTCCGTCTCCGCGCATAGTAAAGAGCGCCGCCGCAGACGGCATTATAATATATGAAAGCGATGCTATAACCGCAGCGAAAGCTTGCGGCTGGGGAAGTGAGAAGCTAATGATCACAGTTATGGCAGCAGATACCGGTACGAGCGCACGTCGTAAATTATCCGCAATTTTGTAGCGAGACAGTATATTTACGTAATTACGTATATTGCAATTATCAATATTACGTATATTCGTAAACATATAAAATAACGCTAAAATATCGCCGCGAAGCCAACGATGCTGACGTTTGTAATAAGATATCGGAGTCTGCGGAACACCATCGGTGAACGCGATATCCGACAGATATGCGGCGCGCAGGCGCGTCCCCTCAAGCAGATCATGACTTAATACGCTGTCAGATGCAAAACTATCAGCGCAGGTTTCAAGGTAAGCGCTGACATCAATAATACCCTTGCCGCAGTAGATACCCTCACCGAAAAGCGTCTGATAGCTTTCATAAGCAGCGCTGTGATATTCATCGTGACCGGGATATGCCGATATCATCGCAGTAAAGGGATTTCGCTGTGAGCTTTTCGCGGATATTTCCACCTTTGGCTGCATAACGCCGTAGCCCGAGCGTACAATACCGTTCGATATGACCGGACGGTTGAGCGGGTGAAGCATTTTCGCGCATAATTTAAGCACATTATTGATACCAAGCTGTGTGTCGCTGTCAAGTGTGATAAGATATTTCACTTTTAACAGTTCCGGCAGCCCGACGCCGTATACTGTCATATCTCCGCTTTTTGCGCGAAGCAGACGGCAAAGCTCGATAACGGCGCCGCGTTTGCGTTCCCAAGAGATAAATTTTCCCTCGCTTTCCGAATAGCGCCGTCCGCGCGAAAAAATACAGAAGCATCTGCCATATTTTTCATTCAGGAGATCGCAGCCGGCACGCAGACGCAGAAAGCAGCCTTCGTCGTCCGGAATTTCAGCGTGGTCAGCGTCGCGCAAATCTGCGGATATTGCAAAATATCGGTTTTTTCCGCTGTTTGCGAGATAAAAATTCTCAAGATTTTCCAAAAGCCGTTCATCTTCATCTTTTGTCCCGACAAGCGAGGTCACGACCGTCAGAGTCACCGCATCGTCTGGAATCTCCGAAATGTCGAGCGCCGGTATAATATGAGGATGTATTGTGTATGAATAAAGCCGGTCTATAAGAAAACGGAACGTTTCGGTCAGCGGCAGATATGAGAATATTCCTATAGCCGCATAACGAGTATAAACAACGAGGATGACAGACAGTATGAGCGGCAGAAGATATATCGATATGAAATATATGATTCTGTATCCAGTGCGCACATCGCTGCCGATGAGCGAATCCCCGTATTCAAACGCGGTTTCGTATTCGCTTTTATTTTCACGAACAGCTTTTTTGACGCAAAGCTCGCGGTATACGCGTTTAGTAGCTTCGTCGCTTGACGCGTATGCGCAGCCTGTGTTATCGATAAATCCTCGGTGAACCTCGGAAAAAGCCGTATATAAAACCGTATGATCGTATTTGGCGAGTGTTCTTAAGGTGAAAACGCAGTTTGCAACCGTTTCGCCGCCGCTTTTCGCCAGATATCTTATGATAAGAATACTTATGATTTCATTTACAGAACATAATTCGGCGTCGGTTATTCCAATTGTGGATTTTATCCGTCTTATGAGTAAATAAAGACGATTTTCATCAACACGGTAGAAATATTCGTCAAGTTCGGCGCTAAGCTGCGACACAAAGCATTCACGCGCTCGCCGCACCGCGTTTTTTCGTGGTAAAACCGCGGTGCGGCAGCCGTTTTCGATCACATAAATATCGGGATCTTCGTGCAAACGCTTGATAACACGTTTATACAGAATTTTGTCGGACATAAAAAAACCTCCGAGGTAAATAATGTTAGCATTACATTATTATTATCAATCCTCGGAAGTTTATTCGCATATACAGACAAGCCGGAGGTTAAATCCGCTGTATGACAGCGTTTTGTCAGATTAGGAAAAATCGTTGAACATAAGCGGGTTTTTACCCAGCTGCTCGCTTGTGATCTCATACATACCGACACAGTCGGCAAGCGTACAGTCCGCGTCGCCTATTCTGCACTCGTGCGCGCAGCCGTTTTCGATGAACGACGGCATGATTTTACTATAATGCACCGAAACATCACCGTCCTTTGCGAATTCCGAATGGTGTCGGCGGTGCAAACGGGTTATTATGCTGCCGTCGCGCAGCACGATACGATAAGGTTTTTCATATGGTGTGAGTCTGTCTGGAATATCACAGCGTTCCTCGACGCCGTGAAGATAGGTGTTGCAGGCGACGCCGCAGCCGAGAAACAGGATTTTCGCGTCGCGGTCATAGAGCTTGCCCCAGCAGCCTTCGTATGAACAGGGCGTCGAGCGGTTTTCCTCGCCGGATACATAATCCTCGGCGTCATGTCCGAGCGTGGCGACGGAATGCGTCGGATGGAGCGAGCGTATTACGCCGGGACGCTTCATAAACATATTTGAAAGAATGCCGACGCAGGATGGCTCGGTTCGATAGTCATACAGATTGTTTTCAAAGGTAATAGTTTTCCAGGTGTGAGCGGGGAATATCAGCAGTCCGTCCGACATATATTCGGAAAAAGCGTCGAGAACAGTATCCGCTCCGCCGTCTACTTCGCCGATCGCTTTCATTGATGAATGAATAAGAACAGTATCGTCTGGTCTCAGACCGGATTTTTCAATGTCATGCAGAAGATCGTTTTTTGTATACATTTTTTCCTCCGTTTCACCGTCAAAATATAACGGCGATATAATTTTTATATGGTATGTAAGCCGGGACATCTTTGTCGACGGCTGTTTTCATGACATTATATATATTGGTGTCCGCATATACCGCGCAGGATAGTATTTCCCAATCGCCCGGCATAAGCGGAGCGAATTTCAGCTTTGGCCCATGCTCTCCGAATATGACGGCATCGCACGTCAGCTGACAGGAATCGAGCCATGGACGAAGAGCGGCGCTGTCATACGACGATGCGCCGCAATACAGAATTGTGTTTTTCGGGCTTTCAAAGGACATAGCTATGACCGGATGCGTCGAGCGTTTAAGTGTGGTATGAACAGAGGTCTTAATATTTACCGAAGCGTAACTGATTGTACCTCCGCGTTCATATACGGCAACTCCGCAGCCCGCGTTACCGGCAAGCTCACAAATTGCCCGGTATATTCCACAATCCTCTTCGCAGTCCGGTGATGGCAGCAGCAGATTCCGCACATAATAACCGTCAAGCAGCTTCATTACCGAGGAAATGTTCTTTTTGTGGTAATGCGTTAGCATATATGTATCGATATCGGCGCTGTACAGCAGATCGGACGCAATGTAAGCGTCGGTCGGAACGCTTGAATAGCCGCCGTCAGTAATGTCGCAGATAAGGATTTTGTTCTCGCTTTTGATCACAATGGAATCGTTTTTGCCGACATTGACATAATACATCGTATTGTCATCATATGTAATTACATAATATACCGAAAAGCACACTGCGAAAGCCGCGGCGCACGATACGCACAATATCGCGCAGGAGCGTACGGTCGGCAGACGCAGCGCAAATATAATTATAATGCCTGTTACGAACGCTGCGGCAATAAAATCAACAAACGGATAACGAAGTGAAATCATAAGACCGGGCAGATAGGATAACGCGCCGATGCCGGCAAGGGTGAGCGAAATCACTCCGTTCGCCGTCGTTATCAATAGCGTTGAAACGAGCGGAATAAAGCTAAGCACAAGCGACAGCGGTATGATCAGTATAACAAGTGTCATTGGAAGCGAAAAAAGAAGATTTGCGATGGGAGAAACAAGCGAAAGCTGTCCGAAATAAATCCATATGACAGGCAGTGTGAAAAGTATCGCGGCGCAGGTAACGGCGATCGCGCATAGTATTTTTGCAAGTAATTGTTTTATGAAACTGCTGTCGGAAAAGCGTTCGCGCAGATGATTTTGCAAAGGTGTCGCCGTGGTGATAATACCGAATACCGATAAAAATGAAAGCATGAGTCCGATATCGCAGAAGGCGTCAGGATGCACGATGCATATCAGCGTTACGGCAGCGAAAAGGGAAGTGACCGAATCGCTTCGCCAGCGCAGCAGTCCAGCGCCGATACCAATGATAAACATAATACCGGCGCGCGTCACCGATCCGGAAAATCCGGTCAGCGCCATATAAAAAACGCATACTATTATTCCGGAAACACACCGCACGCGGTATCCGAGCCGCAGCTTTTCGATCAGCGCCATCACAGCACCCACTATAATGGTAAGATGCAGCCCGCTTATCGCGAGCATATGCGACATACCGACGCGCGAAAAATCCCGTCGGACATCGCTTGCGAGATTGCTCCGGTCGCCTGTAAACAATGCACGGACGAAGCCGCTGTTTTTGCCGAACAATGCGTCGATGCGGCCGTTTATGCTCCCGCGCAGCGAAAGCAGCGCGGTTTCGGCTGTGGCGGAGCTGCCGAGGTATGCGGCGCTGCTCTCGTCCTCCGATATGCAGAATATGTAAATGCCGTGTGATATCTCATAACGGCGTTTCGCAAAGCCGTTGACGCTTTCTTCGATCGCGGTAAACGTAACATCCGCCGAAAAACGGTCGCCGGTATCAAGATCGAGCGGATATGAGGTTTCAAGCATGGTTTTCATTGTGCTGTCCTCGCCGTCAAGCGTGTTTATCCGTATGATATACGACGAGCTGTAAACCGTAAGCGACAGGCGTTCGAGAACGGTCGCTTCGATTTTCGCGATGCTTGTATCGAGCTTTGAAAAACTATCGACATATAAATTGAAATAAACCGCCGAAAACAGCATTGCCGCTGTCAGCGAGCCGCAGATCAATATTTGAAAACCGCGTTTGCGTTCTTTCGCAAATTTTATAATACAGAAAAGCGCCGTAACCGCCGACAGCGCGGCAGTGATCAGCTTGACTGGCGCGTTGAGCGGATAGGAACAGAAAACCGCCGCGATAAAAATGCCTGATGCAAGACAAAACGGGCGTTTTTTGATTAATTCAATCATTCGATCCCTCCAGTCATTCGTCTTAAATCGACATTTTTAATATAAATATTTTACAAAAAACATTATAGCATAATGTTCCGCGCTTGTAAAGTACATAATCAAACCATGACCCAATATGTCGTAGGAATGGCTGCATACAATAAAATTTAATAAAAAACTGTTGCTTTTACCGCCGCAATGTGATATATTAATGATAGAATGAGCGGCGGGGAATGTTTGCGTCAAAATGTAAATCGATTCACCTTGCAATGCTCGATATCAATAGGGAGGAAAATGATAAAATGAATAAACCTGTAATCGGCATCAGACCTATAATCGACGGCAGACGCCGCGGAATCAGAGAGGGACTTGAGGAGCAGACGATGGCAATGGCGACGGCTGCTCGCGAACTTATCGAAAAGAACTGCTTTTATCCCGACGGCACGCACGTCGAGTGCATAATCGCCGATCAGACGATCGGCGGCGGCAAGGAAGCCGCTATGTGCGCCGACAAATTTACAAACTATAACGTTTGTGCAACGCTTTCGGTCACCCCCTGCTGGTGCTATGGCAGTGAAACGATGGATCTCGATCCGCTTACTACCAAGGCGGTATGGGGTTTCAACGGGACGGAACGTCCCGGCGCCGTTTATCTCGCAGCCGTCATGGCGGCTCACGCTCAGCGTGGTCTGCCTGCGTTCGCTATATACGGTCACGATGTCAAGGACGCCGACGACCGTGCTATACCGGATGATGTGGCTGAGAAGATTCTCCGCTTCGCGCGCTGCTCGATAGCCGTCGGACTGATGCGCAATAAAGCGTACTGCGGTCTTGGCTCTGTGGCGATGGGCATCGGCGGTTCGTTCGTCGATGGTAATTTTATGCAGAAATATCTCGGAGTACGCGCCGAATGGGTCGATATGACCGAGATACTCCGCCGCGTCGAGCTGGAAATATACGATCATGAGCAGTATGAAAAAGAGCTTGCATGGATAAAGAAAAACTGCAAAAAGGGACTCGAAGTCAA
>JBAXZA010000043.1:0-9471 GCA_041670545.1 Eubacteriales bacterium
AAACGATAAATTATCGAAAAACCCGCCGGCGCAGGTTCACCACTCGTTTCGCAAACGAAAAATGCTAAAGCTTAAACAAATCCCGTCGAACTCACCTTATTTTAGCATTCGGCAGGGCGGAGAGATAAAATATACAGCGCCGTTTACAAAATATTAACAAATATGTATCAATATTGCCTTGAATTCAAAGTGAAATAGTGGTACATTTTATTCATGGTTTAGCACTTGACATACGAGAGTGCTAAAATAAGCAAAGGAGGCCGTGCGAAATGCGAAACGGCAATGAACTCAGCGACCGCAAGAAGCTGATTCTCAAAGCCGTCATCGACGCGCACATTGAGAACGGCGAACCGGTCGGCTCGCGCCTGCTCACTCAAAACAGCAGCTTTTCACTTTCAAGCGCAACAATACGCAACGAAATGGCGGAGCTTGAAACGCTCGGCTATCTCGAGCAGCCGCATACCTCGTCCGGACGTATTCCGTCGGAAGCCGGCTACCGATTTTATGTCAACAGTCTGATGGAAAAATACCGGATGACCTCGGCGGAGCTTTCGCAGCTCAATAATCTGCTCACAAACCGAGTCGCCGAGCTTGACAAGCTCATCGATCACGCTTCAAAGGTTATGGCGGCAATAACGAATTATACCTCGCTCGCCGTCAAGCCTAAGCCGAAGCACATCGTCGTCAGCCGCTTCAAGACTGTTCCGCTTGATAAAAGCAATTTTCTGCTTATCATGATTACGAGCGCGAATGTAGTCAACACTAAATACGTTCACACCGCGCTCGACGTCTGCGACGAGAGTCTTGCGGCGCTCGAAGCGCTGCTCAACGATACCCTCTGCGGCGTCATGATGGACGACATCACGCTTCCCAAAATGATGGAGCTTGAAGCGCGTGCGGGAAGTCTTGCGCCGCTGATATCGCCGGTAGTGAAGTGTATGTACGAGGTCGTCAGCGAAATTTCAGACGAGCTTAATTTTGAGGGCGTAAATAAGCTGCTTTCCTATCCCGAATTTGCCGATGTCGACCGTATGCGCGGTCTGCTTGGTATGCTCGAAAAAAAAGAGGATATCATAAAGGTCGTCGCGACGGCGGAAAACGATAAAATGAACGTTTATATCGGCAGCGAAAATTCAGTCGATATCATGCGCTCGTCCACGCTGATATTCAAAACCATCACCTGCGGGGGCAACACGATAGGCGCTATCGGTGTCATCGGGCCATGCCGCATGGATTATTCAAAGGTAATATCGACCGTCGAATACCTGTCCCGCCAGATAAAAAGCGCGGCGGGCGCGGACGACGGCGAGATATCGCTCCCGCCGGGCGCAAAAAACAGTTCCGGCGGCGCGAAAACATAAAGTCAGACACGTCGCGCCGCCGTCCGGCGGCATAACACGGCTGAACATTAAACGCCTATTTACCAAAAATACGAGGTGCCAAGCAAAATGAAAGACGATAAGAAAAAGAACACCTCCGCGGACGAAACCGTAAAGGAAAACACCACCGCGGCAGGAAAAGACGCAGCAGACGGCGATAACGCTCAGACCGCGCCGTCCGAAACCAAAAACGGCGGAAACGACGCCGCGCCCTCCGGTGAAAAAACCGGCGAGAGCGAGATCGATATGAAGAAAAACGCGAAAAAGGTCAAGAACGAGCTTGATAAGCTCGCAAAGGATTACGACGAGCTTAACGACAAGTATATGCGCATGATCGCCGAATACGACAATTTCCGCAAGCGCGCAAAGAGCGACCGCGAAGCCGCCTATAACGACGCCGCGAACGATATCTTCAAGGAGCTTCTCCCAGTGGTCGACAATCTGGAGCGCGCCGCCGCGCTCACACCGGAGGACAGCGACGACAAGACCGCGCAGGGCGTCCGCTTAACATTAAAATCGTTCAGCGACGCGCTTTCAAAGCTGGGTGTCGAGGTGATAAGCCGAGAGGGCGAAGCCTTCGATCCCACGCTTGAAAACGCAGTCATGCACATCGAGGACGAGAAATACGGCGAAAACACCGTCGTTTCCGTTTTCCAAAAGGGCTATAAAAAGGGAGATAAGGTTCTCCGCTTCGCAATGGTTCAGGTCGCGAACTGACCGTCCTGCGGCAGCTTCACGGACTGTACGGCGATAAAATACATCGGCGTTTTTATATCGGACACAGCGTAAGCGCGGACGATATATCAATTATAAATAATAATAAATATTGAGTATAAATATTGTAAGGAGCTATTCATTATGGGAAAAATCATCGGTATTGACCTTGGTACTACTAATTCCTGCGTGGCGGTTTACGAGGGCGGCGAGCCTGTCGTTATCACCAATCCCGAGGGCGCTCGCACCACGCCTTCCGTCGTAGCTTTCGCTAAAAACGGCGAGCGTATGATCGGTCAGGTCGCAAAACGTCAGGCGATCACAAACCCCGACCGCACCGTAATGTCGGTCAAGCGCGAAATGGGACATGATTTTAAGGTTCATATAGACGAAAAGACCTACACGCCTCAGGAAATCTCCGCTATGATCCTTCAGAAGCTCAAGGCAGACGCTGAAGCCTTCCTCGGCACGACCGTCACACAGGCGGTCATCACCGTCCCCGCTTATTTCTCGGACGCTCAGCGCCAGGCTACCAAGGACGCCGGCAAGATCGCCGGACTCGACGTTCTGCGTATCATCAACGAGCCGACGGCTGCGGCTCTCGCCTATGGCATGGATAAGGAAAAGACCGAGCAGAAGATAATGGTATTCGACCTTGGCGGCGGCACGTTCGACGTTTCGCTGCTTGAGATTTCCGACGGCGTATTCGAAGTTCTCGCTACCGCCGGCAACAACCGTCTTGGCGGCGACGACTTTGATAAGCGCGTCATGGACTGGATCGTCGCTGAATTCAAGCGCGAAAGCGGCATCGATATCACCGGCGACCGTATGGCTATGCAGAGAATCAAGGAAGCCGCGGAGAAGGCGAAGATCGAGCTTTCCGGCATGGCTACCGCGAACATCAACCTGCCGTTCATCACCGCCGACGCCACCGGCCCGAAGCATTTCGACACCAACCTCACCAGAGCTAAGTTCAACGAGCTGACCTCCGACCTCGTCCAGGCGACGATGGATCCGACCAAGCGCGTTCTCTCCGACGCCGGACTTTCGCCCGCGCAGGTCGATAAGGTTCTGCTCGTCGGCGGCTCTACCCGTATCCCCGCCGTTCAGGACGCAGTTAAGAATTTCATAGGCAAGGATCCCTTCAAGGGCATCAACCCCGACGAATGCGTCGCTGTCGGCGCTGCCGTTCAAGCGGGCGTACTCGGCGGCGAGGTCAAGGATCTGCTGCTGCTCGACGTAACTCCCCTTTCGCTCGGTATCGAAACCTTAGGCGGCATCTTCAACCGCGTTATCGACCGCAACACCACCATTCCGGTGAAGAAGTCGCAGACCTATTCCACCGCAGCCGACGGTCAGACCTCGGTTGAGATTCATGTTCTCCAGGGCGAGCGCGATATGGCCAAGGACAACACCACCCTCGGCAAATTCATTCTCGACGGCATTCCCGCCGCTCAGAGAGGCATACCGCAGATCGAGGTTACCTTCGATATCGACGCCAACGGAATTGTCAACGTGACCGCGAAGGATAAGGGTACCGGTAAGGAGCAGCACATCACCATCACCTCCTCGACCAATATGTCCAAGGAGCAGATCGACGAAGCCGTCCGCAGCGCCGAGAAGTTCGCAGACGCGGATAAGAAGCAGAAGGAGCTTGTCGAGGTAAGAAATCAGGCAGAGAACCTCATTTATCAGTCCGAAAAATCCGTTTCCGACCTCGGCGACAAGGTCACCGAGAGCGAAAAGAACGATATACACGCCGCTTCCGATAAGCTCAAGGAAACCATGAAGGGCGAAAATGTCGACGCTATCAAGGCAGATACCGAAGCGCTCGAAAAGGCGTTCTACACCATCTCCGAAAAGCTCTACAAGGAGCAGGCAGCCCAGCAGGGCGCAGACGGCACGGGTGCTCCGAATGACGGCGGCGCTCAGGGCGGTCAGAACGGCGCGCAGGGCGGCGCAAACGGCGACGGCGGAACCTATTACAACACCGATTTCGAGGATAAGACCAACGACAAGAAGTAAGCCGCACAGCTTACCTTATTAATACAGCCATGAAAAACGGTTCGGCTTAACGCCGCGCCGCAAAACGAATATTTTCCCTGTGGGCGGGCGATTATGCCCGCCCTTTTTGGGGTGCTGACGATGAGCGCCGCAAAAAGCGTCAGAGCGCGGTCAATTTGTAAATTAAGGCGTCTCCGCATATCGCCTTAATTAAATCCGTGTTGCAAATTTGTGAGATATGCGGTATAATGTATTGAAATAAGTCCCTGCGAGGTGTAAACGATGGCAGATGAAAAACGCGATTATTACGAGGTGCTCGGCCTTTCAAAGGGCGCGGGCGATGATGAAATAAAAAAGGCATACAGACAGCTTGCTAAAAAATACCATCCCGATATGAACCCCGGCGACACTGCCGCCGAGCAGAAATTCAAGGAGGTCAACGAAGCGTACAGCGTCCTCTCCGACTCCGAAAAGAAGGCTCGCTACGATCAATACGGTCACGCCGGCGTCGATCCCCAGATGGGCGGCGGCTACGGCGACGCGGGCGGCTTCGGCGGCTTCGACTTCTCCGATCTCGGCGATATTTTCGGCAGCTTTTTCGGCGGCGGCAGCGGAGGTTCGTCCTCGGCGCGCCGCAACGCCCCGCAGCGCGGCGAGGATATCGGAGCGCGCGTGACAATATCCTTTGAGGAAGCGGCGTTCGGCTGCAAAAAGGACGTAACCTACAACCGTATCCAGAAATGCCCCGAATGCGGCTCTACCGGCGCGGCAAAAGGCTCGGGCGCTGAAACCTGCCCGACCTGCCACGGCACCGGAACGGTCAGGGTTTCACAGCGCACCGCTCTCGGTATGTTCCAGACGACGAGAAGCTGCGACAACTGCCACGGAACGGGCAAAATCATCAAAAATCCCTGCCCCAACTGCAGCGGCAAGGGGTATATCCGCATTTCAAAGAAGCTTGAGGTCAATATTCCCGCCGGGATCGACGACGGCGAACGCATAGCGCTTCGCGGTCAGGGCAACGACGGCCGCAACGGTGGCGGCGCGGGCGATCTTATCATACAGGTAAGCGTCCGCTCCCACTCCATTTTCGAGCGCGACGGCTCTAACATCTACTGCGAAGTGCCGATAACCTTCGCGCAGGCGGCTCTCGGCGCTGATATCGAGATACCCACGCTTGAGGAGGACACCACCTATACAATCCCGGAGGGAACGCAGACCGGCACGAGCTTTACCATGCGCGGCAAGGGTATTCCGGTGATTAATTCGTCGCGGCGCGGCGATCTGATATTCCGCGTTACGGTCGAGGTGCCGAAAAATCTGTCGAACGAGCAGAAGGATATCATTCGCGCGTTCGCACAGTCGTGCGGCGATCAGAATCACGCAAAGCAGAAAAAATGGAGCGACAGCATAAAGGACTTCTTTAAAAACAAAAACAAATAAGCGCTGCTTGGTGTTTTTACGGCGGTGCGTAATATCAATCATTTGTGCCGCACGGAAAACAGCACACGCGTTATGCTTATTTTATGTAAAATACCAACAAAGGATGAACATATATGGACTGGATGCAGCTTAAAGTGACCTGCTCGACGGACGATCTCGACCGCGTGAGCGCCGTTATGAGTATGCTCGACAATTCTCTGATGATCGAGGATTACCGCGACATGGAGGACGGTCTGAACGCCATTTACGGCGAGCTTATTGACGAGGAACTCAAAAAAGTCGACCGCACGGTCGCTTCCGTGAGCATTTTTATACCCGAAACGAAAAATTATCACGACTACGAAATGTTCATCCGCGAACGAATGAACACGCTCGGCATCAAATATGATATGACCTTCACCGGCGTCAACGAGGAAGACTGGGCGAACGCGTGGAAGCAGTATTATAAGCCGATAAAAACCGGACCGCGCCTTGTAATCGTTCCCGCGTGGGAGGATTATGCGCCCGCCGAGGGAGAGGTCACGCTCACGATGGATCCCGGCATGGCGTTCGGCACGGGTACGCATGAAACGACGCGTCTGTGCGCTTCGCTCATCGAGGAGCATATGCCGCAGGGCGCGCGGGTGCTCGATATCGGCACAGGTAGCGGTATCCTCGCGATAGCCGCGTCAAAGCTTGGCGCGGGCGAGGTCTACGCCTGCGATATCGATCCCACCGCCGTCAAGGTCGCTCGCGAAAATGTCGCATCGAACAATGTGTCAAACGTCCGCTGCGAGGTCGCCGACCTGCTCGCTGGCAAGGAGCTTGGCATCGGGCTTTATGATTTCGCCTGCGCCAATATCGTCGCCGACGTTATTATCAGACTCGCCGATCAGGTGGGCAAATATCTTAAATTCGGCGGTACGATCGTGACCTCCGGCATTATCGACGAACACGGCGATGAGGTCGTCGCCGCAATGGATAAAAACGGCTTCGCTCTCGCCGATGCACTCGGCGAAAACGGCTGGAAAGCCTTCGCCTTCAAAAAAATCCGCTGAGGAGGGATGCGGGGGTACGCGCCTTTTCATGGCGCCATGCGTGATGTCGATGTCTTGGAAAGCCGGGCAAAGAACTTAATCTATGGAAATGCATATTTTATAACATTTTGCACACATTCATAGATTAATTTTTGCCAATTCGGCTAATACCTTATGGTGTCAGCCGAATCTGTACCCCGCAAAAAACATGAATATACTTGTCAGCGCCTGTCTTTTGGGATTTCGCTGCCGCTATGACGGCGACAGCAGGGTTTGCGCCGCGCTCGAGAGAATATCGGAGCACAATCGTCTGATCCCCTTTTGCCCGGAAATTTACGGCGGACTGCCGACTCCGCGCCCGAGCGCCGAAATATCCGGCGACAGGGTGATAACGCGCATAGGCGGAGATGTTACCGCACAGTATGCTATCGGCGCGGAACAGGCTGTTTACGCCGCCAAAGCCTTTTCGTGCGAGCTTTGTATACTCAAAGAGCGAAGCCCGTCCTGCGGACGAGATTACATCTATGACGGAACTTTTTCCGGAAAACTCATTCCCGGCAGCGGAATCGCGGCAAGAATGCTTATGCAGGAACGGTTTAATGTTATAGGTGAAAGTGAAATATCCAAATATTTTTCGCCCGAGGGTGAATATACCGCGCCGGAAAGTATCTGAACATTTGTTCGCACTTTAATTATTTAACGCCGCATATTCATCCGATAATGAAAGGCGAAGTAACAACATGGATTACATTTCCATCGCACCGGGGCTTACAGTGTCGCGCTTTGCGCTCGGCACAGACGTTTTTGGCTCATCGCTCGACCGCAGCGCATCGTATGCGCTCATGGATTATTATATTGAACACGGCGGCAATGTTCTCGACAGCGCCCAGATATACGGCGAATGGGTCGACGGTGAGCGTCACCCGAGCGAAAAAACCGTCGGACGCTATATCGCCGAGCGCGGTATACGCGATAAAATAGTCATATCCACCAAAGGCGGGCATCCGTTTTTGGACAACTTTTCACACAAAAGATTATCTCGTGAGGAGATAATATCCGACGCTGATTCGTCGCTTTTATGTCTTGGCGTTGACGATATTGACCTCTACTGGCTTCACCGCGACGACGAGGAGCGCGATGCCGGCGAAATCATTGAAACGCTCAACGAGCTTTACCGCGCGGGCAAGGTGAAATATCTCGGCGCTTCAAACTGGCGTGCCGAACGCATAGCGCTCGCAAACGAATACGCGGCGGCGCACGGACTTCGCGGCTTCTGCGCAAGTCAGATTCAATATGCCTGCGCCGAGGTCAACCGCGATACCATCGATTCTACTCTCGTCGTCATGGATTCATCTGAAAAAGCATATTATGAAAAGAGCGGTATGCCGGTTTTTGCGTTTTCATCGCAGGGAAAAGGCTATTTTACCAAACGCTTTGAAAAAAAGCTCACCGATGGGTATCACCATATGTACGACAGCGCCGAAAATGATCGCCGCTATGAGCTGCTTTGTGAAATATCAAAGGAAAACGGCGCGAATCTGACTCAAAACGCGCTCGCCTATCTCACCTCCCAGCCGCGCGTCACGGTGATACCGATACTCGGCTGCAAGCGTATTGAACAGCTTGCCGACAGCATGGCTGCGCCGGAGCTTCGCATCGATACAAAAATAATTGACGGGTGATCATATGAACATCAAAACAGAACGCCTTGTACTGCGCCCGTTCCGCACCGACGACGGCGACGCGCTGTACGACTATCTTTCCGACCCGGAAACGGTCAGCCGATTTGGATAGATTCTTATGTCTACGCTGTTCTGCGCGAGGAATATGAAAGCCGCCGCCAAAACGTCTGATGTATAATTATTCTTTATCTACATATTTTTATACACGGAGGAAAATATGAACGTTCTGCTCATCAACGGCAGTCCGCATGAAAACGGCTGCACCTTTACGGCACTTTCGGAGATATCGCGCACCCTCGGCGAGGAGGGCATAACCTCGGAAATCGTCCACATCGGAACAAAGCCGGTTCGCGGCTGCATAGGCTGCGGCAAATGCAGCGGCGGACGCTGCGTTTTTGACGATGATATAGCAAACCGCATAATCGAGCGCGCCGAGAATGCCGACGGCTTTATTTTCGGCTCGCCGGTGCATTACGCGTCACCGTCTGGCGCGATGGTAAGCCTGATGGACCGCATTTTTTACGCCGGAGGCGGCGCGTTCCGCTATAAACCGGGAGCTGCCGTCGTATCGGCAAGGCGCGGAGGAACGACCGCCGCATATGAGGTTCTGATGAAGTATATCGGAATCTCGCGAATGATCGCTGTGCCGTCGCAATATTGGAACATGGTTCACGGCTCCTGCCCGCAGGATGTCATGCGCGATGAGGAGGGACTTCAGACCATGCGCACCCTCGCGCACAATATGGCGTGGCTGCTGCGTCTGATCGAAAGCGGACGTCACAGCGGCATACTCCCTCCCGAGCCGGAGAAGATCATCCGGACTAATTTTATTCGCTGACGCAACGGCGCATTGCATAATTATACAAAATAGTCATACCTTGGTATGACTTTTTTGTTTTATACTGTAAGGAAATTCGTACAGATCACACCGTCGGGTTAAGTGAGTGGTAAACCTGCGAGAACGGCTTCTTGATGATTTTTCGTTTGCGTAATGGGTTGCTAAGCTGCGCGGACGGATTTTCGATGATTTTTCGTTTGCGAAACGGATTGCTAAGCTGCGCGGAGGGCTTTTTCGATGATTTTTCGTTTGCGTAATGGGTTGCTAAGCTGCTCGGACGGCTTTTTCGATGATTTTTCGTTTGCGAAACGAGTGACGAACCTGAAAGGACGGACAACCCTACGGTTTTCCGTCCTCTCAGACTCTCCCGCTTTCCCTTGGAACGGTGCGCTTTA
>JBAXZA010000044.1:0-9312 GCA_041670545.1 Eubacteriales bacterium
ATGTCCATGATTTTTACCGCAATGTCTGCGCCGCTATCGACGGACGCGAAACTCAGCTCATCACTCACGCTCAGCTCAAGGCTTCTATGGCAGTCATGGAAGCGTGCTTCGAGAGCGACAGACTCAATCAGACTATAATATTCTAAATTTTTAATATAAACAAAAAGGCGGCGCTGTCTGTTAATTTATCCTGTGTAATTTAACATTATGCGCCGCCATATTTATTGTTTGGAGGTTCAATTATGCACAAGTTAGGTATTATCGGTTACGGCGGAATGGCTTCCGGTTATCATCATGAAAACGCAAAGCGCGCCGATGTGGATCTCGAGGCGCTCTGCGCTTACGATATCGATCCCGAACGCCGCGCATACGCTCAGTCAAGGGGACTTGAGGCGTTTGACGATCTCGACAAATTCCTCGCGCAGGATTTTGATCTCTGCCTTGTAGCCACTCCCAATAATTTCCACTGCGAGATGGCCTGCGCCGCTCTCAACGCCGGTAAAAACGTCATTTGTGAAAAGCCTGTCGCCATGAGCAGCGCCGAGCTTCAAAAAATGATCGATACCGCCGAGAAGAACCACAAGCTGTTCACCGTTCACCACAACCGCCGCTGGGATCGCGATTTTATGATAGTCAAGCAGGCGTTTGACGACGGAACGATCAAACAGCCGTATATGATCGAATCCCGCATACACTCAAACAGCGGCAGTATGCAGGGCTGGAGAGGCGAACCCGATCACGGCGGCGGAATGCTGCTCGACTGGGGAATTCACGCGCTCGATCAGATGCTCTATCTCGTCAAGGAGCCGATTTCAACCGTTTCGGCGACGATCCGTTCGGTCTGCTCGACAAAGGTAGACGATTACGCGAAGGTCATTATCACCTTTGAAAGCGGACTTGCCGCACAGGTAGAGGTGGCGACCTTCGCCATTCAGCCGCTTCCCCGCTGGAGCGTATACGGCCGCGACGCCGCGCTCACCGTCGACGCAATTTCGTCTGAAAAGGGTAAGCTGCGCATCGTTCGCAACGCCCATACCGATCACTGCGAGCTGAAAGCGTACAATCACGGCGGCGATACGGCGCACGAGGGAATCTGGCGCGAGCACAGCGTTGAAAAACGTTACGACGACTATTTCAGGTGCGAATTTGTCGACGCCATCTATCCGCAGAACGATCTTCCGCAGGATTGGGCTTCGCTCTATAAAAATGTTCTCGCAGCCATCGACGGTCGTGAGGAACTTATCGTCAAGCCCGCCGAGGTCATGCGCGTTATGCGCGTCGTCGAAGCGGCGTTCAAGTCTGACAGCGAGCATATAACTGTAAAATTCTGATATCATCTGAATTTATTTGATTGAACGGACGGTTTTTATACCGCCCGTTTCGCTTTTTATAAATAATTCTGTCCGTATTCTTTAAATTTTTACTGATTCGTAGCATTAGCAACACAATATAGGTACATTTTGTGGTATAATAACTGTATAATGTAAATCTTCGGAGGTATACAATGTACTGTGTTAAGAATATTGCCGACGACATTTTCTATGTCGGCGCGAGCGACAGACGTCTTGAACTGTTTGAGAACGTTTTTCCTATCCCGAGGGGCGTTTCCTATAACTCGTATCTTATACTTGATAATAAAACCGCGCTTGTCGATACCGTCGACCGTTCGGTCGAGCCGCGTTTCTTTGAAAATGTCGATTATGCCCTTGCGGGACGTCAGCTCGATTATCTCATAATAAATCATATGGAACCCGATCATGCCGCGACAGTCGCGGACACGCTCCGGCGCTATCCCGGCGTTCGTCTGATCTGCAATAAAAAAATAGCCGCGATGCTCGGTCAGTTTTTCGACTCAGATATTGCTTCGCAGGCTCAGCTCGTAGCCGAAGGAGATACAATTTCACTCGGAACACATACTCTGACCTTCATTATGGCGCCAATGGTGCATTGGCCGGAGGTCATGGTAACCTATGATATAACCTCCAAAACGCTCTTTTCGGCGGACGCTTTCGGTACGTTCGGCGCACTTTCTGGCGGCATTTTCGCCGACGAATATGATTTTGCCGGCGAGTGGCTGTCCGACGCGCGTTCATATTATGCCAATATCGTCGGAAAATACGGTCAGCAGGTTCAGGCTCTGCTCAAAAAAGCGTCGACCGTCGAAATAGAAACGCTCTGCCCGCTCCACGGTCCGGTATGGCGAAAAAATATCGGCTGGTTCGTCGAAAAATATCAGCGCTGGAGCAGCTATACGCCAGAGGAAAAAGCGGTAGTCGTCGCTTATGCGTCTGTATACGGCAACACTGAAAACGCCGCCGATATTCTCGCCTGCCGCCTTGCCGACGACGGCGTGCAAAACATCGCGATGTATGATGTTTCGCGCACACATCCGTCGGTTATCGTAGCCGAAGCGTTCCGCGCGAGCCATCTTGTGTTCGCCTCAACGACCTACAACGCCGGAATATTCATCAATATGCAGACTGCGCTTGATGATATCGCCGCTCACAATCTGCAAAAGCGTAAAATCGCGCTCATTGAAAACGGTTCATGGGCGCCGACCTCCGGCTCGCTGATGAGAGCAATTCTCGAGCCGCTCCGCGATATCACCTTTATCGGTGACACCGTGACGGTTCGCTCCTCCGTCAAAAACGCTCAGCGCGAACAGCTTTGCGCGCTCGCCGATGAAATTGCGGGAGATATTAAAGCTTCGGAGAACAAAACCGCTCCGGCTGATGATAAATCTGTCGATCCCAACGCCATGTTCAAGCTGTCCTACGGTCTTTTCGTCCTCGCCGCACGCGACGGCGACAAGGACAACGCCTGCATTATCAATACCGTTTCGCAGATCACCGACATTCCGAAGCGCGTTTCGATTACTGTCAACAAGGCAAATCTGACGCACGATATGATTGCGAAAACCGGACGCTTTACCATCTCGGTTCTGACTGAGGAGGTTCCGTTCAAGGTATTCGAAAACTTCGGCTTCCGCTCCGGACGTGACGAGGATAAATTCGCCGGCTGCGAATGCGTCTCGCGCGATGCTTCCGGCATCCGCTATGTCCACAAATATACAAACGCTTATATCTCCGGCAAGGTCGCCGAAAGCATCGACTGCGGAACTCATACGGTATTTATCGCCGATGTCACCGAGGCAAAAATCCTGTCGGACGCTCCTTCTGTCACCTACGCGTATTATTTTGCGAACATCAAGCCAAAGCCCGCTCCCACCGATACGCCTAAACGCGGTTTTGTCTGCAAGATATGCGGATATTTCTACGAGGGAGAAACACTTCCTCCGGATTTCATCTGCCCGCTATGCAAGCATGGCGCTGAGGATTTTGAGCCTGTCGGATTCTGATCCGAACAGCAAGATAAGCACCAAATTGTGATTTGACGGCAACACACTCAATCATATTGCTTTCTGTTAATATATAAAAAATCCATCGTCCGGAAAATCGTCCGAACGATGGATTTTACTTTATTAATTTCTGCTTTTCAACCGATATTTTATATGCGTGTTCATAATCTGACATGGCGGCATAACATTTTTCAAGCATACCGCAGACAATAATGCGATCTCCAGCAGACGTTTCCGCATCCATCACTATCGGCGAAAGCATCTCCGCAGCTTCTGAAAAAATGTTTCGCTCAATCAGCAACCGCGCCGCATACATGACATCATACGGATAAGCGAGCGCGGGGCGCAGCTCAGTTCCGTCAGAGAACATATTCGCGTATATAACGCGGCTCGCGGCAAGGTCGACTTTAATATCCACGCCTTTTATGAGTTTGCACAGAGCTTCAAGCTCGAATGCGGCGGGAGCGGCGGGAATAACCGACAAATCAGCGTATTTTTTCGCTTCCAAAAGATAATTCGCGGCGGTATCGAGCATTCCGTTTTCATAGCACACAAGCGCCGCGCGGTACGCACAGCCTGATATAACCGAACACAGCACCGGATCGCCGCTTATATCCCCTAAGCCGACAGCGATATCGTAAGCGTGAGCGAAATCTCCCGCGCGGCAGGCGGACGTTATCAATGGCATCGCGCTCTCGCGCAGATATTTCGAATAATCGTCGTCGGGCGACAAAAAGTATCCGATCGGCATTTTAAGACGCCCGGAGATGTATTCGAGCGTTTCAAGACTCGGTTTTGCCGAACCGTTTTCGATTTTTGAAAGCATATTGCGGGTGATGAAGCCGTCGGCAAGGGCGTTCTGCGTCAGCCTGCGTTCCTGCCGCGCCCGACGTATTTTTTCACCGAGAGTCATTCTGCTGAATCCGCCGCTTCACCGCCGGTCAATATTTCGCCGCTCTTATCTGCTTCGGAGCTGTCAGACTTAACGCTTTCATCATTATTCGCTTGCCCGCAGACGTCATTTGCCATTGCGAACAGCTTATTGGCGGCGTTGCTTATCACGGCGCGGCAGCTTTCCCGCGAATTGTTTATCGCTTCCGCTTCAAGCTCATTCGCGCGGTTCTGAGCCTCGGCGATGATATCACCGGCGCGGTTACCGGCATCGGCGACGATTCCGTCTGCCTGTTCATTGGCGCGAATCAGCAGCGAGCCCATGCGTTCGCTCATCTTGTCGTAAAGCTCGGCTTTTTCGGCAAGCTTATCGTATTCCTCGCCGCTTGAAACGCGGATATTGTCGTCGGATTCGGCGAGCTTCGCGCGGAGCATTTCGATTTCTTCATCTTTTTGCGAAAGGCTTTCATTCTGCGCCGCGATCACAGCTTCACGCTGCAGCGCTTCGACCTCCAGACGTGCCGCGCGCTGCGGAAGATCGTCCGGAATCTGAGCGTTTTTCTTATCATATTCCTTTTTTTGAGTGTCAAGAGCCGCTTCAAGCGATTTGATACGCTCCTTCTGCTCCGATATCGTGCGCTTGAACGCGGCGTCGCTTTCCGAACGCGACCGCGCCGCCGCAGTTATATAGCTGTTGACATCGTCCTTATTATAACCGCGAAAGCTCTCCCGAAAGCCTCCGTTCGGAGCACCGTTTGTCATCGCAAATCCTCCGCATCATATTGATTTTAATTTTTACCTGTTGTGACGCGGACAATTTTCTCGCCGCCGTCTGTATTTATATTATACCATAATTTACGTCTATTTTCAACATAAATATAGACTTATATTTACATTTTCATCAGATTAGTGAAAAATCAAAGCGGAATATCTCTTCCCGTGAACACTCTCTCGAGTATTCCGCAGGCACTGCCGAACAGAGCCGCGTGCTCGCCGAAAGCCGATCGTGAGACCGAAACGCTCCTCTGTCTGCCTGAAAGCGAACGCGAATTCACATTTTCCTCGATATGCTCTAACACCTCGTCGGAAAAACACGCGCCCTCATGCCCAATAAATACCGCCTGTGGAGCGAGAATGTTTACAAGCCCTACGAACGCCGTGGAAATACATTCGCAAACATCGTCCATAATGGCACGGACACCCTTGTTCTCCGAAGCGCAGGCTTCCTCAAATGTCAGCTTTAAGCCGATCTCACGCTCAATACGTTCAAGCACGACCGGAACGCTCGCGTAACCCTCAAGGCAGCCGCGGCTGCCGCACACGCACGGCTCGCCGTTCCAGCTGACGCTCATATGACCTATTTCGCCGGTCATTCCGCTGTTGTGCAGCAGACGCGAATCGTATATAATACCTGCGCCTATGCCATGCGTTATGCCGACATACAGAAAATCATCGAGCGGGCGTCCGCCGCCGAACTGCTTCTCTGCAATCGCGGCAAGGTTCATATCGTTGTCCACCAATACCGGCAGCCGGTAACGTTCGCGGAGCATACGCCCAAGCTCGAGCCGTTTTATGCCGTAGAAATTCGGCACACCGAGCAAAATTCCGTTTTGACAGTCGAGAGGTCCGATGCTCGATACTCCGATACCTAAAATACGCCTGCCGTTTATGCCGTCGCCGACGCTTACGGCTGAACCTTCGCCGTTTTGCTTTTCATCTTCACCAATGCTGCCGAGCCGATCGATAATATCAAATATTTTATCGATCAGCGTAGCCTCGTCTTCGCCGCAAAGCTCGATTCGGTCGCGCCGCAGGACGTTGAGCGACATATCGCAGAGCAGCGCAGATATATGCTCCCTCGCGAGATGCACGCCGATTATCAGCGGCGAGAGCGGTGTAAGCCCGAGCACCGCCGGATTTCTTCCCGCGCCCGCCGTGCGAACCTGTTCGCTTTCATATATCCAGCCCTCGCGGATCCATTCGTTTACCGCGTTGGTAATGGTCATTTTTGTCAGTCCGGTCGCTTTTGAAAGCTCAAGGCGCGATCTCGCTTCGCCTGTGCATATCAGCTGAAGCACCCGTCCGCGGTTTATCCTCTTTTCCGTCTGCTGGATACCGCTTTTCAAATCATCACATTCCTTTTCAATTTGTATTTGCAGCCTGTGCGTAAAATTCGCACAAACTGTTAAATTGTATAAAACAACTGATTATTTCCGTATTATACCGAAATAAAGACTTAGATTTATGTTTTTTATTTTGCAATTTTTCATTTTATTAATACGACATAGTATAACGCATTTTAACAATTCTGTCAAGCAAAACCGCGAATTCCGCTGTATGGAAGTCGTCGCTGCCTATACAGAAAAGGATACCGTAAAGCGGTATCCTTTTGGGTGCAAATATATTGCGGCAGTTTATTCGCCGAGCGCCTTATAGCTTTCGATCATCTTATTCCACTTCGACGTAAGCGTGCTTTCCTGTTTTGCATAGAAGCTGGAATAGGTTCCCTCACTCTTTGCACCGTAAACGGCGTTGGTGAAGATAGAACCGGTTCCGATAGCTTTATCTGCCATCATTATGAACGGCGAGTTTATCTTTGAATAGATAAGGTCGATCATCTGCGCGTCGGTATCCGAGGCGACATACTTGATCTTGAGCGCGGTTTCGTACCATGTCGGAACGACAGTACGGTAGGCTTCGGCGGAGAGCGCTTCGAGAACCGCGCAGTCATATTCGAATTTTTCGATCGGTGCGGACAGCGGTATTACCGCGCCCTCTCCGTTTGCAGTCGCCGCGCCGCTGACGTAATCGAGCGTTTCATTCAGCTTCGGATAAGGCAGTACGCCGTACTCGAAATCAGCGTTGCGCAGGCTGTTAGCGCTGCCAAGCAGGTATATAAAGAACAGATCATTGCCCTTTTCAAATGTTGATGAGACTTCGTCTTTTATTTCATACGACATATTATCACGGTAAAGCAGCTTATAGAGCTTTTCAGCCCACTCGACGGTATCTGGTGTATTGAGGTTCATCACCGGGTAGCCGTCGGCGTCGCGGGTCGAATAGGAAAGACCGGTGGACATCGAAAGATAGTTCGGAACGCCCCACTGTCCATAACGGAAGCCATACTGGTCGTTTGCATCGGCGGTTCCGTCGCCGTTGAGATCGCTGTATGCGCCGCGGCAGTATTCCATCAGCTTATCGTGCGTCCATGTGCCGTTGAGCACGAGGTTATAAAGCTCGTTGTAATCGCCGTAAATATTGGTATACATATCCTTGTTGAAATAAACCGTCGACGCTCCGAACAGCGTCGTCATTGAAAAGCTTCCGGTGACGAAATAACGCTTTGTAGTATCGATGCTTCCTTCGTTCATGAGGTTGGTATACCACCACGGCTGTTCGATATCGAGATAAGGAGCGTCGATAAGATCATAGAAATAGCCCTCGAGCGAATGCTGGAACGCGCGCGAGTTTTCCTCGAAGATAATATCATAATCTGAAACGCCGGCGAGCATCGCTTTTTGAATATCGGCGGGATGGGTATCCCAATCGCCGCTTCCCTTGATCCAGTTGAGTTTGACGTTAAGCCGCTCCTCGACCTTCACATTGCGGTTATATACCGCGTCATATACGATATCGCCGGAGCTTTCTCCGACAGCGTCGTAATTGTTCGAATCATCATTGCCAAAATACAGAATATTGATGGTCGCTCCCTCTAAATCGAGGTCGTCTGGAAGATTATCCGGCATATTTTCGCGCGACGGTTCGCCCGCTGTTGTGGTTTCGCCGTCCGCCGCCGCTGCCGTCGTTGTCTGCGCGGTGCCGCCGGCATTATCTCCGCAGCCGACCGCCGTCACAAGTACCAGTGCGCAGAGTAAAAGTGCAAGTAAACGTTTCATTTATTTTTACTCCCTTATTATTATATTAAGTATATTATACCACATAGTTTGACAATATTACATTAAATTATTTTTAACATTTTTCGACGATTTTTTTCATATGGTATATTCATCCGCATAATATAAGGCTTTGTTAATCATAAGAAATGCATTATCATTTTAATAGTAATTTTGTATTATGCTTTTCGTGCATTTATTGGACAATATTCGGCACTATTTCCCAGTAAATCGTTTTATTTATTTGAGTCGATATAATTTTTTACTGCACACGCGCACATTCGATGCTCATCTGTGAGCGCTGCCATCGGCAGTCTGCATCCGGTATCGCAGACGCCGTACTGCGCGAGCATAGCCTTCATCACTGGCAATATTCCGCCATCGAGCATCAGCTGTACAGCGCCGTTTATCTTATGCTGAGCCGCAAACGCGGCGGCGAGGTTTCCGCTGTGAACGCCGTCCATTACGGTTTTCGCCCAGAAGCCGATGAAATTATAGGTGCTTCCTATCGCTCCGTCTGTGCCGAGAACCGCCGCCGACAGCAGCATTTCATCGAAGCCGCTTAATATAAGCGCTTCCGGAAATTCGCTTCTCACCTGCTCGAGCAGAAAGAAATCGTTTGAAGTGAATTTCACTCCCGCTATATTTTTATAACCGAGCAGCTCACGGAAATCCGCGAGCGTAAGCGCGACGCCGGTACGCACCGGTATATTATAAATGACAAGCGGAAGCTTCGAATAATCGGCTATGCGCTTATAATGCGCGATAAGCTCGGCTTTTGAATAAGGATAGTAGAAGGGCGCCACTGCCGAAACCGCGTCATAGCCGCATTCGGCGCAGAGATCGCAAAGTTCGTATATTTCCTCAAGCACATTGCATCCGACCTGCGCGATCAGCTTCACCCGTCCTGCCGTATGAGACGCCGCCGCGCGTATCACTGTTTTGCGGTCGCAAAGGGACATATTGAAACTTTCGCCGGTGCTGCCATTGACGTAAAGTCCGTCGATTCCGCTTACATCGATATTGAAATCGACGACCGAGCCGAGCGCGTTTTCGTCAGGACGGCCGTTAGCGTCATACGCGCACAGCAAAGCCGAATAAATTCCGCCTAATTTGTTCATTCTCCGCTCTCCTTAATTTTTCAGTTCATTTTTTCGGACATTTTAACGC
>JBAXZA010000045.1:0-9300 GCA_041670545.1 Eubacteriales bacterium
AAGCGCGATATCAGCGCCGAAAGCTTTTCGTTCTCCGGATATCCCTCGAGCGGTACACAGCGCCATTCGTAGCTGTCGATGTCGTCGGTGTCGGTGTTGACATACATATCGAAGCGCCCGAGCTGCGCCGTTCCGCACCCCGCCTGAACTATCGGTATGCCGCTCACCACGCACGGTTTATCCATTAGCGAGTGAGAATGACCTCCGATAATGCAGTCGACTCCCCACGCCGGATCAAGCTTCTCCGCCAGCTTTTTATCCTCATCAAAGCCAATGTGCGTCAGAATTATCGTAAGATCGATGTCGACTCCGCGGTACTGCGTGCAGATTTTGCCGATCTCAGCGGCGGCTTCTCCCGAGTTTATAAACGAGCCTATCAGTCTGTCCTGACGCGTCAGGGTAAGCACCTCGTCGGTCAGCACGCCGATGATCAGTATCCGCATACCTCCGACGTTCAGTATGACGTGCGAACGGAAAAGACGGACATTGTTGGTCGTTATATACAGATTGGCGTTAATAATGGGGAAATTCGAGCATTTCTCGACGAAAAGCATATGTGCGACGCCGTAATCGACCTCATGGTTGCCGAGCGTCATGCAGTCCGGAGCGAGCATATTTAGAATTTCGATAGTCGAAACGCCTTTGTATTCCGAATCGATGAGCGAACCGCGGAAGGTGTCGCCGGATATGACATAGAGGACGTTTTCTTCCTCGCCGCGCACCTTGTCAATATAGCCGGATAGCATGGCGGCGCCGCCTATTCTGCGTTCGCCGGAGTATTTGGGCAGAAAGTCGCCGTGCATATCGTTCGAGTGAAGAATAGTCAGTTTTTTAATATTTTTCGGCATAGCGTTCTCCGTAAATCCGTGTCATAAATATACGATTCGGAATGTCCGCACCACAGCTTCCATCACGCGTTATTTATAATTTTCGCGGTATTTTGAAGGGGTTATCGAGCATATCGACACAAAAACATTGGTGAAATGGCTGCTGTCATAAAAACCGAGCCTGCCGGCAATATCGGTAACGCTCTGCTGAGTATGCGAGAGCAGGTAGCAGGCGCGGCGTATTTTGGTTTCGAGGATGTAGCGGTGGAGGGTGCTTCCCGTCGCGCGGGTGACGAGCCGGTTGATATAATTCGGGTGATATGAGAATACGCGCGACAGCTGCTCTCCGCTGAGCTTTTCCTCGCAGTGGGCGTTAATATAATCGAGAACAAGGTCGGCGGGAGAGCGCCCCTGCGCCGACGGTGCGGAAACGTGCCGCTCCAGCCGCACGAACAGCTCGGTGAGCAGCGCGGAAAGACGGAGCGCGGAAAAACGCCGTTTGGCGTTGTATTCGCGCAGCATATCGCCGAGTATCACCGCTCCGTCGGAAAAACCGGATATTTTCTGCACGAAGTTGAGCCGTGGAGCGTCGGCAAAGCGCACGATCTCGCCCGCAAACGCAGTATCATAGCGCTCCGCATACGCGACGTTGGTTAACATCGGATCGTCCGGCCGGATATGCCGCCAGTCGAAGAAAACGTTGATCACCGAGCTTTCATCATCGCGGAAATCGGTGCGGTAATCTTCTCCGGGCGGAAAATATATGAGATCGCCGGTTGACAGACGATAGCTTTTTCCGCCAATATCAATGCGGCACTCGCCCTCGCGCAGCAGCATAAGGCGGTAGGAATAGGAATTTTTCACCCCTCCGCTAAGCTCAGGTCCGCTGATGTTGTAAAATTCGGAGACGCATTTCACATCGGGAGCGATATCTCCGAAGCTCATTTCGTGTATTTCCACTATATTTTCACCCTATATATTGTTTATAATATATATTTTTTCAATAATTCTGAAGTTCTTTTGCATGAGATGTCAATTTATGATGCAAATATATTTGATATTTCCAATAAAGCTGTTGCTTTTTCATAGCGGACGATGTATAATTCATATATAATTAAGTCGATACCGCATTCTGCGGTTCATTATCGACATACAGTTTAGTATAACATATTTTTTTGGATATTTCATGTATTATCTGAAAGCTTTTGTGAATTATATTCCATAACGTTGTGAAGGAGTGAGTTTTTTTGCAGATAACCTATCAGCGTATGCTCGAGCTTCGGTATGATGTCGACGTTTTTATAGCCGGCGGCGGTCCTGCCGGAATAGCGGCGGCGGTCGCGGCGGCGAGGGGAGGCGCGAGCGTTTTCCTTGCCGAGAGCTTCGGAGCGTTCGGCGGCGCAGGCGTTTCAATGCTCGTTCCGGCGTTCATGCAGTTCGGCGACGGCGAACATTTTCTGGCGGACGGCATAGGACGCGAGGTCTATGATTACATAAAGGACAACTCCCCCGAGCGTTTCAGAAAGTACTGCCCAATGTCGATTCCGGTCGAAACCATCAAGCTCTGCTACGATGAAATGATGAAAAAAAGCGGCGCGTTATATATGCTTTTCTGCTCGGTATGCGATGTAAACACGCGCGGCGGCAGGATCGAAAATGTGATATGCTCCGCAAAGGGCGGAATGTTCGCCGTTCGCGCGAAAATATACGTCGACTGCACAGGCGACGGAGATATGTGCGCCCTCTCCGGCGCGAAATTCGATATGGGCGACGCTGACGGCGGAGTGATGGCGTCCACCCTCTGCGGCATATGGAGCGGAATCGACTGGACGCGCGTCGTCCACCCTGACAGCCGCGAGCTTGAACGCGCCTTTGCGGATAAGGTTTTCACAAATGAGGACCGCCATCTGCCGGGTATGTGGCGAATAGCCGACAACACCGTAAGCGAAAGCGGCGGCATACCGAACGGAATCGGCGGCTCTAACGCCGGACACATCTACGGTGTCGACGGCACACGCGCGGACTCGCTCACCGACGGCATTATCAAGGGGCGGCATCAGCTGCTTGAATACCGCCGCTATTACCGCGATTATCTCTCCGGCTATGAGGACGCCGAGCTTGTTTATTCGGCGTCCTACATAGGCATACGCGAATCGCGTCGAGTAAAATGTGATTATACGCTCGTCCTCGGCGATTTTCTCAAGCAGTCGGATTTTCCTGACGAGATCGGGCGTTACTGCTACAATATCGATATTCATTCGGCGACAAACGACAGCGCGGGTTACGATAAATTCGCATCTGAGCACGCGCATTACCGCTACAAAAAAGGAGAGAGCTATGGAATACCCTATCGCTCGCTCGTGGTCAGCGGCTTTGAGAATCTGCTTTGCGCCGGAAGGTGCATATCCGCAGACCGCCATATGCAGTCGTCAATACGCGTCATGCCCGGCTGCTATATTACAGGTCAGGCGGCGGGAGCGGCGGCTGCAATCGCGGCGCACTCAGACTCCGGCACGAGAGCTGTTGATTACGGCGATCTCCGGCAGGCGCTTGTTTCACTCGGAGCATATCTAAGGAACATCTGAATAATGTGTAATTCGTCGGAGTCAATGTTGAAATACAATGGCTGAACACACTTGATTTCAACGCGCCTGCGAATTAATAAAAGCTTTACGAGAGCATAAAAATCAAAAAAGAAGCGCTCGCCGTATCATAATCGGCGAATACGCTTACAAATAATATAACGTAAACTTGAAAAGAGGGGTAATATATGTTAAAATCAAAGCAAATATGCGCGGCGGCACTGCTCTGCGCCATGCTTACCGGACTTGCGGCGTGCGGCGCGACGCCTTCCAATTCGCCCGCGGCGACGACAGCCGCTTCGACGACATCTGCCGACACCGTTACGACCGAAGCCGAGCTTAAACCGGATCTCCCGGCGCTTGATCTCGCCGGTGCGGAATTCAAATATCTGACCAAATTAGAGGGCGACGAAAGCGGACAGTGGACAGCCGTCGACATCTATGTCGAAGCGCAGAACGGCGAGGTCATAAACGACGCCGTCTACGCGCGCAATCAGATAATAGAGGAAAAATACAACTGCCGCATAACGCAGGGACGTATGGCGATGGGCGGTCAGTACTCCTACACGATGTATAAGGACATCTCCAAGCTGATCATGGCGGGCGACAACACCTACGACGTCATCATGCCGACCATACAGGACGCGGCGCTTCTTGCCCGCGACGGTATGCTCTACGATCTCGGCTCGCTCGAAAACATTGATCTCACCATGCCGTGGTGGAATCAGCAGTTCATCGCGGATACCGCGATCGGCGGCAAAAATTACATCGGCGACGGCGATATCTGCATGACCTTTATGCGCGCCGTTTACTGCATTTTGTTCAATAAACAGCTTATCGAGAACTATTCGCTCGAAAATCCGTATGACATTGTCGAGGCGGGCGGCTGGACGATTGACAAGATACTCGAAATGGGCGCGGTGTTCGCTTCCGATACAAACGGCGACGGAATCATGGACGAGACCGACAACAACGGACTGCTGCTGCTCGACAATCAGATCGAAGCGCTTTATACCGCGTCCGGCAATAAATTCGTCACCTCCGACGGCGGAAAATTCGTTTTCAACGGCTCAAGCGAGCAGAGTATAAACGTACTCGAGAAAATTTACCAGCTCTATGAAGCGACAGATGTCGTCCTCTGCCCGAGCGACGCCAAACGCGTTTCCTCTGCGGTCAAGGGTACAAACCATGTTCTTATCGCCTCCGACGCTTTCGCCGCGTCGCACGCTCTGTTCCTGCTCGGCACGATGAACAACGTCCCGCGTATGCGCAACATGGAAACCGATTTCGGTATACTTCCCCTCCCCAAGTCGTCTGAAACGCAGAGCGATTATTATTCCTACGTTCAGACGTGGGCGTCCGGCAGCGCCGCGATCACCATCACCGCGAAGGATGTCAACGCTTCGTCGATAATCCTCGAGGATATGGCATATTATGCGCGTGAGTATACGACTCCCTCGTATTATGAAACCGCGCTCAAGACCAAATACGCCCGCGATACCGAATCGCAGCTCATGCTCGATGTGATTTATGAGTCGCGCACCTGCGATCTCGGCAATCTTTTCAATGTCGGCAGCGTCGTTTCCGGCGTGACCAGCCTCATCTTCACAAAACACAAGAACACCTTTGCTTCCTACTTCGAGAGCCGCGCCGATAAAATCGCTGGCGAGCTTGCAGAAATGGACGAAATGCTGTAAGTCAGTACTGATACATAACGCAAAAAACGCTCCTTCGACAAATAATCGAAGGAGCGTTTTTAATATGCGGTTTTATTTAAAATTTGACTTTAATCTGCGAAATACGCCATTTTTCGAGCGCGAACGAAACCGTATCGCCGCTGATATCCGCAGCTCCGTCCGTTTCATGCTCCATGAGGTTGATAAACGAAACCGATTTCACCGCGCGGTCAAAACGCAGGACGACGTTTGTGTCGCTGCCGCAGTTTTCGTACAGTCTAACGGTCAGAGCGCCGTCCGACGCCGTATCGAGCGACGAAAGCACCGCACTGCCGCTGACAAGCTCAAAAAAGCTGTGAGTCGGAGCGAGCGTGCCGCCGTGACGGTTTGCCGGAATATAGCTCATCTGATGATTTACGGCGGTCGCGTAATCCTCCAGCTTTTTGGGGCATGGCGGAAGCGCCGCGACCGTCACCTTGATATGGTGTATGCCGCGTTCCGGATACGGATCGGGATATTCGGCGGTATTTATGAGCGTCGATACCATCGCGCCGTCAAAGCAGTGATAGCCGTACTTTGAATCGGTGATGAGCGCCGCCGACAGCTGATCTCCGTTCTTCGCGCATACATATTGCAGCGACGGAATGTCGTGGTTTTCCGCGCGGCGTATTATCGAGCCTGCCGGAATGTCGCAGATATAATCGGCGGTGTCGTAATTGTGCGGCATTATGAACGCCAGCACAGGTATTGTCGGCTGATGCGTTTCCGACCAGTCGGCTTCGATGTTATAGGTGAGCGAATTCGCCCCCTCGCGCAGAATTATCTCGGCTGTAACAGACGACGATCCATAACGCGCGGATATACGTATGACCTGCTCGAAGCGTCCGCGTGTGAACTGATCTACGCGGTCGATATTTGAAATCGGATGAATATCGCGGTAGGCGCCTATGACCCATGCGCTGTTGCCGTTTTTCTCAGTATCGACGACGCAGAGTCCGCAGAATTTACCGGGACGAACAAGCTCGCGTCCGCTTCCGATATCGACAAGCGAGCAGAGCGAACCGGATATCCGGTCGATCTCGGCGCGGATATATTTATTTTCGATGATAAGCCGGTCGAGATAGCCGAGCTGCTGCGAATCGCCGCAGAGATACGCCGGATAGGACGAACATTTGCCCTCGCGCAGTACGACGGTCGTATAGCCGAGCGCCCCAACCTTTGCCATTACGTTTACTCTGAAATATTTATGCGACCAATATTCCATAAGTCCGCCGTCGACAAGACCGAATTCGATCGGTTTTCCGTCGGTATCGCTCATTTCGATACGGCGCATATCGCCAGTCCAGTCCCAAACGGTGATCTCGACAGGCTCCTCGCGCTCAAACGGCGACGGATTGAAGATGTGGAATATGCGTGTGCGTCCGACGCCGCGCTCGGGGCTTGGAACTCCGCTGAAATGCGGTATGCCGTAGCCCGCGCCAGCGCCCTCGGACTGTGAGAAGCGAAGAATATCGTCGTCCTCCACCCCCTCGACGCCCGAGGTGTCAATATTTTCGGCGATGGCGGCAAGCGCGCCGTTCTCAAGCGAATTAGCGTAAGCGGCGGCTTCTGAATAACGTCCCATGGCGTATTCGCGGCTGTCCTGAACGCACGAACCGGTAAGAATATCGTGAAAATGCGTGAAAAGTACGTCCTGCCATGCCGTGTCAAATTGTGCGTCGGTGACTTTTTTTCCGCCGGCGCCGAGAATCGCGGAATTTATCGCGGTGAACGCGGCGGCATCGCATAACGCGGCTTCGCAGTAGCGGTTGGCACGCTTTATTCTGCTCTGTGTCGAATAGCAGCCGTCGAAAATGAAGTTAAGCTCATGGTCGACGACGGGCAGGATATCGCGCACCGCCTCGGCTTCATGGAAGAACGAGCGTATTGTGCCGAAGGTTATTGTCGGGAATACCGGCCATTTCATCATTTCATAGCCAGACTCGATATCGCGGCGTGTTGCTCCGCCGCCGTGGTCGCCGACGCCGTATACGATAAGTCCGGTCTTGAAACCCGCCTGACGGCGCGCGATATCGCATATTCCCATCGCTATCTGCGGAGTTATCGCGCTGTTGTACCAATACTGCTCTCGGTACATGAGCAGCTCTGCGCCCGACGGCGCTCTCCAGCGATAAAGCGCGTTGGGCGTGTTTATACCGCGGCAGTGATAATAATATTTAATGCCGCCGAAGCTGTCGATTTCTGGAATCTGTGCGCTGTGACCGAAGGTATCGGGCGAAAAATCAAGGTTGAGCGATTCGGGAGCGATATCCCACGTTTTTTGCAGATAATCGCGAGTGACCTTGATATGGCGGAGAAGTGATTCGGTGTTGGGCATATTTTTATCGGTTTCAACCCATGCCGTCGCCGTGACCTCCCACCGCCCCTCGGCGATTTTCGCCTTGATGCGCTCCATAAGCTCCGGGGCGTACTGCTCGACTATCTTATATACCGACGCCTGCGACTGTGAGAAACAGAAATCCGGATATTCGTCCATCAGATTCAGCATCGTTTTGAAGGTGGCTATGGTGACGGCGACCGTTTCCTGCCAGCTCCACATCCAGTTCATGTCGATATGAGCGTGTGCGGCGCAGATGAGCTTATATTCCTTTGCCGGAACGGAAAGCGGCAGAAGCATCTGCTCTGCTGTCGCCGACGCTGATTTGGTTATAGCTCCCTCATTTGCGATAACGTCAGACAGGTAGTTTACCGCCTGCGATATTATCCCGTCGTAACGGTTTTCGTTTTCGTCGGAAAGATGAAGCGAAAACTCAAGCTCGTTCAGTATCCGCCATATATGCGGCGCAGGCGGTGTGATATGCTCCTGTTCTTCCCTTGTCATACCGAAGCTGTATTCGTAACCCATGCGTTCGCGGTTGCCGCCGACACGCGTTTTCATTTCGGTAAAACGCTGTGCGAGATCATTGATTTTCATTTGTAAACCCCCCCTTATTCATGTTACGCTGACGAAAAGCTGTGCAACAGACTTTTAACTATAATATATTCTTATTGTTTAAGGTTTTTGCCAAGCTTTTTGTAAAAAGCCGTGTATCACTCTCTTTATTTAGGCTGCTTGAAAAACTGATAGTAATAGCATTTTATCATGCCGTTATATAGTTTTCTGACCTTATCGGCGCGGCGACCATAGAGCCGCTCGAAGTTTTCATTTGCCGTGATGATATAAATCTGCCACGCACCGAGAGCTTTGAAATGCACGCCCATATCGCGGTAGAGCTGCTCCGCCTGCTCTGGCGTCAGAAGCCGCTCGCCGTAGGGCGGATTTGTGACTATCGTGCCGCGGCGTCCCTCGTTGTCGATGGTGAGCGCGTCGCGGCGGGCGGTCATGATATAATCTCCCATACCTGCGCGCAAAATGTTCTCCTCGGTCACCGCGACGGCGGCGGGATCGATATCGGTAGCATAAGCTTCAAACACGCAGTCGGTGCGCACAAGCGATCTTGCTTCCT
This sequence comes from Eubacteriales bacterium, assembly GCA_041670545.1. Taxonomy (GTDB): domain Bacteria; phylum Bacillota; class Clostridia; order Oscillospirales; family CAG-272; genus JBAXZA01. Next base: position 8,592 of record JBAXZA010000045.1, read on the forward strand.
CGCGGGCATCGCTCCACGCTTTTTTCGGTATCGCGGGGAATTTTTCCGCGGCGAATGTGCGGAAGGTGCCGGGAGCGGTATTGCTCATAAGCAGCGCGGCTTCTATCGGGATTGTCCCTGAACCGCACATCGGATCCCAGAACAGAACATCCTCGCGCGGGCGGGCGAGCTTGCAGAGCGCGCAGGCGAGCGTTTCGCGTATCGGCGCTTCGCCAGCGTCGGGACGATAGCCGCGCTTATGCAGAGGAGTTCCGCTCGTATCGATCATAAGCGACGCCATATCGTTCAGAATGAAAAATTCAATTTGATATTTTTCTCCGATTTCCGGCAGAAACTGCGTCTTATGAGCGGCGCGCAGACGCTCGACCACCGCCTTTTTGACGATGCTCTGACAGTCGGGGATGCTTGTCAGCTTGCTTTTGATGCTGTGTCCCTTGACTGGAAACGCGTCGCGCGCGCCGATGAGATTTTCCCACGGAAGCGCTCTTGTACCGTCGAAAAGCGCGGTGAAGCTGTCGGCGCGGAAAACGCCGAGCCGTATGAAAAGCCGTTCGGCACAGCGCAGCCACATACTGCAGCGCGCCGCGGCGGCGATATCGCCCCGGAACACGACGCGTCCGTCGATAGTTTCGACGCGTTCATAGCCAAGCGCGTCTATCTCCTCACCGAGGAATTTTTCAAGCCCGAAAAGACAGGTGGCGGTATATTC
>JBAXZA010000046.1:0-9281 GCA_041670545.1 Eubacteriales bacterium
ACGTCAGGACGAGGAGAACGCCATCATCGAGCAGGCGTACAAAAAAATTGACGAGGAGCACGATTTTTCGCGGGACAGCGTTATCGTGCTCGCCGAGGACGACTGGCATTCGGGCGTCATCGGCATCGTCGCGTCGCGCATCACCGAGCATTATAATCTGCCGTCGATACTCATATCGTTCGACGGCGACATCGGAAAAGGCTCCGGGCGCTCCGTACACGGCTTGAATCTCGTCGACGCGCTTAAATCGTGCGACGACTGCCTTATAAAATACGGAGGACACGCGCTCGCCGCCGGTCTTTCAATCGAACGCGGAAGGCTCGATGAATTCCGCCGCCGCATAAACGATTTCGCGCGGGATAATCTGCGTGAGGACAGTCTGGCGTCCACTGTCGCCGTCGACTGCACGCTTCAGACAAGTGAAATAAATTTGCAGCAGGCGTCAGAGCTTTATCTGCTCGAGCCGTTCGGCGTTTCAAATCCTGTGCCGGTTTTCGTGCTTCGCGACGCCGTTATAAACGATATCACGCCGATAGGCGCCGGACGGCACACAAAAATGACCATTTCGAAGGACGGCGCGTTTTTCACCGCCCTCTGCTTCGGAGCGGTCGCCGACTCGCTCGATTTTCTGCCCGGAGATATCGCCGATTTCGTATTCAATCTCGAGATAAACGAGTTTCAGAACGTGCAGAGCGTACAGCTCAACGTCCGCGATATTGCTCACGGCGGCGCTTATCTCGCTCAGACTGAGCAGGCGCGCGATATTTACGCCAAAGCCGTTCGCGGCGAAGCGCTGACACCCGAAATATATAAATCGGCGGTGCCGCAGCGCGATGATTTCGTCGGCGTCTATCTCTATCTGAAAAATGAGTCGCGCGCCGGACGCGACAGCGTCACAGTTCACCGCACCGCCCGCGCGATAGGCTGCGCGCCGCTCGCTGGCTATGTCAAGGTTAGACTTATTTTTGATATTATGAACGAAACCGGACTTATAAACGCCGTCCGTACCGACGATGTCCTTGGTGAACGAAGCGACTGCGTGCGCTATCTGTTCCGCATAAATCCGGTCGCCGCAAAAATAAATTTGGACAGCTCTAAGCTGTACAGTGCGTTAAAAACCGCCGTCGCCCCCAAAGCATAAGAGCAGGGATGCGGGGATGCGGAGGTACGCGGCTTTTTGCAAAAAGCCTGGCAAAAACCTTGAGCATAGAGATATATTTAATATGGCAGAAGTCTTTTGCATGGTTTTTGTTCGGAAAATGCGGACTTTTTTATTAACGTCGGACGCATGAGTGTTTTCCCGAAACTGGAGCTGACAACTTCAAATTGAACAATTAATTTACATAAACTATTTCCCGAAACCGGAGCTGACGCTTTCAAATTGAACGTTCGGCTTTAATTATTATTTCCCGAAACCGGAGCTGACACCTTCTAATTTACGTTTGGCTTTCAATTATTATTTCCCGAAACCGGAGCTGATTTAAAATATGTATTCCGCGATAGATAAACTGCTGCTTTCACTTGAGAAAACAGGAAAAAATTACGATATACCCAAAATTCAAAAAGCGTATTATTACGCTAACGAGCTGCATAAGGGACAATACCGCAACAGCGGCGAGGAATATATCTCCCACCCGATCGCCGTAGCGGAGATAGCCGCCTCACTCGAGCTTGACACCGATTCGATATGCGCCGCCCTGCTCCACGACACTGTCGAGGACTGCGGTGCAAAGATCGACCTCGATAAGATACGCCGCGAGTTCGGCGACGACGTCGCCATGCTGGTCGACGGTCTTACCAAGCTGGTCGCCATCCCCTTCGATGATAAGGAGGAGGAGCATATCGAAAATCTGCGCAAGATGTTCCTCGCCATGTCGAAGGATATCCGCGTGATTTTCATCAAGCTATGCGACCGTCTGCACAATATGCGCACGCTTGACGCTAAACCGGAGGAAAAACGCCGCATAACCGCGCTCGAAACGATGCACGTCTACGCGCCGCTCGCACATAGACTCGGTATGCAGCGAATGAAGCAGGAGCTTGAAATGCTCTCGCTTTCGTATCTTGACCCGGTCGGCTTTACCGAGGTCAAGGCGGATATTGAGCGACGCTACGGTCAGAACCGCAACTTTATCGAGCGTGCACGCTCTCAAATCGCCGATAAGCTGACCGAATCGGGGCTTAAATTCGCCCTTGAGGGACGCGTTAAGAGCGTTTATTCGATATATAAAAAAATGTATCAGCAGAATAAAAGCTTCGATGAGATATACGATTTCTACGCCCTGCGCGTTATCGTCGATAACGAGCTTGAATGTTATACCGTCCTCGGTATAATACACGATATGTTCAAAAGCATTCCCGGCCGCTTCAAGGATTACATATCAACGCCAAAGCCGAATATGTACCGCTCGCTGCACACCACCGTCATAGGACGCGACGGAATTCCGTTCGAAGTTCAGATACGCACATGGGAAATGCATCAGATCGCCGAATACGGCATCGCGGCGCACTGGAAATATAAATCCGGCGACGAAAGCAAGGAGGATGTCGACCGCAAGCTCGAATGGATATCGAAGCTGGTCGACACCGAAAACGACACCCGCGATCCCGACGAATTTTTGCAGGCGCTCAAAATCGATATTTTCCACGACGAAACCTTCGTCTTTACGCCTAAGGGCGACGTCATAACCCTGCCGCAGGGCGCGACCGTCATCGATTTCGCCTACGCAATCCATTCGGCGGTCGGAAATAAGACTGTCGGCGCGAAGATAAACGGCATGATCGTTCCGATCGACCGCATACCGCAGAACGGCGAAATAGTCGAAATTCTGACCTCGAGCGCGTCAAAGGGTCCGAGCCGCGACTGGCTCAAGATCGTCAAGACCGGCGAAGCGCGCAACAAAATACGTCAGTGGTTCAAAAAGGAGAAGCGCGCGGACAATATTGTCGTGGGACGCGCCGAGCTTGACAAGGTATTCAAGCGTCTGCCCCGCGCCGTCACAGAAGCTCAGCGCTGCGAGATACTGACCGCGGTGGGAGCACGCTTTGGGATTCAGAGCGCGGACGACCTTTACAACGCGGTCGGCTACGGCGGCTTCACCGTCACAAAGCTGATGCCCAAGCTGCGCGAGGAATACGACAAGCTCGTCAAAACCGAGCTGCCCGAGCTTGAGATCACCGACGCCGAGCAGATTCAGACTGTCGAGATACCGAAAAAGAAGAAATCGAGCGGAGGCATCGTCGTCGACGGCGTCGAGGGCTGCGCGGTCAAATTCGCACGCTGCTGCAATCCTCTGCCTGGCGACCGCGTTATCGGCTTTATCACAAAGGGCTACGGAATTTCGATACATAATCTCGACTGCCCGAACGTCGCTATGAATATCAACAAGCCCGAGTACGCCGACCGCTGGGTTCGCGCGCACTGGGAGATCGCGGCTGTAGCGCAGTCCGAGCAGAACGCGTTTGAAGCGCTGCTCGTCGTCCACGCGCGCAACAGCATCACCCTGCTCGCTTCGGTAACAGCGGCGCTCGCCGATATGAAGGTGTCGCTCGTGAATATCAGTACGCAGAAGAAAAACAGCGACGGCATTATGATCAATCTCACCGTCGCGGCGAAAAATCTCGACCATGTCAAGAGCATAGCCGCACGGCTCGGTTCTATTGACGGCGTCGAAAATGTGGTCAGAGGATTTATCTGATTTCTGCCGCATTTTAATATAAATTTATACGAAACGGAACATAATTACACATGACAGCAGTTATACAGCGCGTATCCTCCGCCTCGGTGACTGCCGACGGCGACGACCGCGGCTCGATCGGGCGCGGCTTATGTATTCTTCTCGGCGTCGCTGTGGGCGACACCGACGAGGACGCCCGCCTGCTGGCGGACAAAATCGTCAGAATGCGCATATTTGAGGACGAAAACGGCAAAATGAACCTCTCGCCCGAAAGCGTCGGCGGCGCTTATCTCATCGTTTCAAACTTTACCCTCTGCGCCGACTGCCGTCACGGCAGCCGTCCCGATTTTTTCGGCGCGGCGCGTCCCGACGACGCGAAACGGCTATACGAATACTTCATATCGCTAGTGTGGGATAGCGGCGGCGATATCGTCACCGGTGTTTTCGGCGCGGATATGAAGCTGTCGCTTATAAACGACGGGCCTGTTACCATCGTACTGACAAGTGAAATGTTAAGGAAACGTAAATCATGAAGCTGATCATCAACGGAAACGTCGAAATAAACAAATATTACGCGCAGACACTGTGCATGATTTTCTTTCCCGGAGCCAAATTCTCCGAAACCGAGGAGATCACCGACACAACGCCCGTCGTTACTTTGGTCGCCGAGCGTCTGGAGATAGACGGCGAACAATATATCCGCGCCCGCGCCGAAATGCGCATTGGGACGCAGGCGGAAGTCGGCGAGGATTTAGCGCCGGCTATACACGAGCGCTTCAAGCTCGAACGTATAATCAAGGTTGCCGTCGGAGTCGCGGTTTTCAGTGCCGGACGCGCTTTCTTCGGCAATACGCCGCCGTGGGGAATTCTCACCGGAGTGCGTCCGTCGAAAATGGCGACCGAGCTTATCGCCGACGGGCTTAGCTATACACAGGTCAGGCGGGCGCTCAAAAATGAATATTTCGTCAATCCGAAAAAGGCGTCGCTCGCCGCCGATGTCGCCTTTAACGAAGCCCGGCTTCTGCGCGGCTTTCAGAGCGCGCCCAAAACGTGCAGCCTTTATATTTCCATACCATTCTGCCCGACGCGCTGCGCCTACTGCTCGTTCGTTTCCTATTCCACGCCGCGCCTTCTTTCGCTGATACCGGAATATCTGATACGGCTCTGCTCCGATATCCGCCGTATGGCGCAGACAATAAAGCAGGCGGGCTACACCGTCGCGACGATATACATCGGCGGCGGCACTCCTACTACCCTTGATGAAAAGCAGCTCGATATCCTTCTCTCGACGATAAACGAATGCTTCGACGTCCCATCGCTCGCCGAATTCACCCTTGAAGCCGGACGCCCGGACACCGTGACTCCCGAAAAGCTGTCGGCGGCAAAAAACCACGGCGTTTCGCGCGTAAGCATAAATCCGCAGACGCTCGAGGACGATATTCTTGAATCGATCGGACGCCGCCATACCGCGCGTGATTTTTACACCGCCTACGATATTGCGCGCTCCTCCGGCATCAAAACAATCAACACCGACGTTATCGCCGGACTGCCGGGCGACAGGTTCTCAACATTTTCACGCACTGTGGACAGCATCATTTCACTCGATCCGGAAAATATCACCTTCCACACTTTCTGCGTCAAAAAATCCGCAGATATCCTGCGCGAGGGAACGGAAATTTACAACCGCGGTGAAGCCGCATATGCCGACACCGGCAAATGCGTGGATTATTCGCAGCTTCGCGCCAAAAACGCGGGCTATATTCCGTATTATATGTACCGTCAGAAAAACACCGTCGGAAATTATGAAAACGTCGGCTTTTCAAAGCCCGGACACGAGGGACTTTATAATATTTTCATCATGGAGGAGATCCATACGATTTTCGCGTGCGGAGCGGGAGCCGTCACCAAAATGCTCTCGCCGCGCCAAAAGCCGGACGACGGTGCGCCCGAGGAGCGCATGAAGCGTATGTTCATGCCGAAATATCCTTATGAATATCTCGCGATGGACGACGCAAAGATCGATGAATTCTTCGGCGGCATCGCGGATTACTGCCGCAGCTGAAGCGTTTTCCGGCTTCATTTCCATAAATAGCTCACAATTTTAAATCAAAGCTCACAAATCCGCGTTAATTAAATGCTTAATTTACAATATACTGGCGCAACGTTTACGCACACGTTATAACTACGCTACAAATATGGAATAAAATATACGAAAACGACGCCTTCGGGCGGCGCTCTTACGGAGGATATATCATGGCAGGAAAAGCTGTATTCAAAGATTATGTCGAAAGCGCCAACTACATAAAAAGCCGGCTTTCGCGCACGCCGGACGCCGCCGTCATTCTCGGAAGCGGTCTTGGCGGCTACGCCGATGAGATCACCGACCGGATCGTAATTCCCTATCGTGATATACCGAATTTCCCGATATCAACGGTATCGTATCAGAAGGGCGAGCTGGTATGCGGAAATCTCGCGGGAAAATATGTCCTCGCGATGAACGGACGCTTCCACTATTACGAAGGCTGGGAGATGTGGCAGACCGCGTATCCGATAGGCGTTTTCAAGCTGCTCGGAGTCAAAAAGCTTATCATCACCAACGCCGCCGGCGGAATTTCGGATACCTACCGCCTGGGAGACCTCGTCTGCGTCACCGATCATATCAAATTTTCGCCGGACTCGCCGCTTCGCGGGGCGAATATAGCGGAATTCGGCGACCGATTCTTCGATATGCAGCGCGTTTACGATAAATCGCTCGCCGCGCTCGCCCGCAAAAAGGCTGCGGAAGCCGGATTCGAGCTTAAAAACGGCGTTTACGGATATATGACCGGTCCGCAATATGAAACGCCAGCCGAAATCCGTATGCTCAAAACCTGCGGCGCGACGCTCGTCGGAATGTCCACCGTCGCGGAGGTCATTTTCGCCGCGCAGTGCCGTATTCCGGTGCTGTGCATTTCATGCGTTTCAAATATGGCGGCGGGAATAACCGGCGCCGCTATCACCGAGAGCGAGGTGCTTGACACTGGAAAACTCATCTCCGCGCGCTTCAAGCGACTTGTCACCGACGTGCTCGCGGGATTATAAGCTTTTTGCCGAAAGGATACAAAAATATGAAAATACTGTTCGACCGCCCCACGCTTTACGGTCAGGGCGAAAAATATGTCGTCACCGAAGGCGGGGTTATAACCTATATAGGCGGCGCGCGCCCCGAGGGAACGTTTGACCGCGTTATATCCGGCAAAAACCGCATAATGCTGCCCGGACTTTACAACACCCATACGCACGCGGCGATGACGCTTTTCCGCGGCTACGGCGAGGAGCTTCCGCTCGACCGCTGGCTCAATGAGAAAATTTTTCCCGCTGAGGAGCGGCTCACCGACGAGCGCGTTTACATCGCCTCGCAGCTCGCCTGCGCCGAGATGATCGCAAACGGTGTAATATCCTGCTCTGATATGTACTTTTTCTGCGATAATACCGTCCGCGCCATCGGCGAAAGCGGCATGAAGGCGAACATCAGCCGCTCGATCGTGTCGTTTGATCCCAAAGCCGATCCCGAAAAGGATCAGCGTGTTATCGAAGCACAGAAGCTGTATGAAAACTATCATAACAGCTGCGGCGGGCGAATAAAAATAGATATGGCGATACACGCCGAATATACGAATCAGGCGCATTTCTGCCGCTATCTCGCCGACTGGGCGAAGGAACGCGACACGCTCATTCATATCCACCTCTCCGAAACGTCGAAGGAGCATGACGAATGTGTCGCGCGTCACGGCATGACCCCCGCCGAATGGTTCTGCGAATGCGGCGTTTTCGACGTTCCGGCACTCGCCGCGCACTGCGTTTATCTCACCGACAGCGATATCTCGCTGCTCGCCGAAAAGGGAGTCAGCGCAGCACATAACCCCGCGTCCAATCTCAAGCTCGGCAGCGGCGTCATGCGTCTGCCAGCCATGCTCGGCGCAGGAGTAAACGTCACGCTCGGCACAGACGGCACCGCATCGAACAACACGCTCGACATATTAAAGGAAATGTATCTCGCCGCCGTGCTGCATAAGGGTGTGGAGCGGCGCGCCGATATCGTCGGGGCGGACGCCGTTATCCGTATGGCGACTGAAAACGGCGCGAAAGCCCAGCGCCGCGATAACTGCGGACAGCTTCGTGAGGGCTTTGCCGCCGACATAATACTTATAAGTACCGACGACGTCAATATGATACCGATGTACGATCCCGCCTACGCCGTCGTCTACGCCGCGTCCTCAAAAAACGTCGCTCTTACCATGTGCGCAGGCGAGGTGCTTTATGAAAACGGCGAATATACAAAGCTCGATATCGAAAAAATCAAGCGCGATATGAGGTCATGCTGTGAAAACTACTTCCGAGATTGAAAAATATCCGGATAAGCCGAAGAAAACGCAGAAAAACCTGTTTTTCTCCGGCGTTCTGATACTCACCGTTTCTAATATTCTCATCAAGCTGATTGGCGCGCTCTTTAAAGTTCCGATGGTTTCGATCATCGGAAACGAGGGAATGGGGTATTTTAACCTCACCTACACTATATACGTTTGGTTTTACATGATCTCGACAGCGGGACTTCCGGTCGCGGTGTCGGTCATGATCAGCGAAGCGCGCGCCAAGGGCAATCTGCGCGAGGTCAAAACGATATTCAAGCTGTCGACGCTGCTGTTTTTGTGCATCGGCTTCTTCGGAATGTCTGTGATGATGGCAGGCTCGCACCTATTCGCGGCGCTCATGGACACTCCGCCGATTTACAGCTGCGTCATCGCCATAGCGCCCACACTCTTCTTCATCTGCATCTCAAGCTCGATACGCGGCTATTTCCAGGGCTACCAGAATATGCTGCCAACCGCCATATCGCAGCTTATAGAGGCGCTGGGCAAGCTTATCCTCGGCATTATCTTCGGTCTGTACGCCATGCGCGCGGGCTATTCGCTGCCAATCGTCGCCGCCTACTCAATATCGGGACTGACGATAGGCGCGGCGGCGGGAATGATATTCCTTGTGTTCACCAAAATGTTCTTCCGCGACCGCGTCTATGACGCCGAATATATCCGTCCGGACAGCTATACGATGGACGTGCGCCCTACGCGGACTCTGCTTCGCCGGCTCGTTTCGGTCGCCATACCGATAACGATATCGGCGTCGGTGATGAGCCTGACGAGTCTTATCGACGGCATGATAATCGTGCGCTGTCTTAAAACAGCAGGCTTCGTCGAGGAGGTCGCCGTCGCGCTGTACGGCAACTATACCTCGCTCGCGGTGCCGATGTTCAATCTGCCGCCGATTCTCATCTATCCGATATCCTATTCGCTGATACCGCTGATATCGGCGTCGCTCACCGAGGGCGATCACGATAAAACGATGAATATTATGACGAGCGCTCTGCGTATCGTCGCGATAATAGCGATTCCCTGCACCGTCGGACTCTCCGTCCTTGCCGAGCCGATACTGCGTCTGCTCTACGACGCCGAAAAATCCGCGATGGCGGCGCCGCTGCTGTCGGTTCTCGCGCTTTCCGTATATTTCCTCGGTATGCTCTCGATCTCAAACGCGATACTTCAGGCGAACGGTTACGAGCGCAAGCCG
>JBAXZA010000047.1:0-9154 GCA_041670545.1 Eubacteriales bacterium
CTGAAACTGCCTCCGACGAAACCGTCGCCGACGAAACCGAAACCACCGCCGCGCCGTGAGCGTCTGACGCTTCCGCGATAAAACGCGGCAATTTAACGTAATAAAAACACCGGTGTATAAAAAGAAGTGAAAACGGTTATAATCATAGCGTGATTAAATAACCCCGCGGCGATCAAATGCGACGCCGCGCGAAAGGATTTGATACCATGCTTGATAAAACAGCTCTCACTCTCCTTATTGTCGGCGGAATAAACTGGGGCTCTGTCGGACTTTTCCGCTTCGATATAGTCGGATGGCTTTTCGGAGGTCAAAGCTCGCTCATAAGCCGCATAATTTATACTGTCGTCGGTCTTTCCGCACTTTGGTGCATTTCACTGCTTTTCCGTCACAATACCGTCGTTACAAACGACGACACATAATTCTGCCGTAAAAAGCAAAACGGCCGGAGACGCGTTTCAAATCCGCGTCCCCGGCTGTTTTTTATTTCGCAATGCAGAACGTCTGACGTGCTCTCAAGACGTACAGCTTATGTAACCGGAGAGCTTATATAATGATTAAATAGCCGAGATATAACATTCCACGCGGCAGTGTCGGCGTCGCCTGTCGGCTCGAGTCCTCCCGCCGCCTGCAATATCCTGACAGCCGCGGCGGTCGGCTCGTCGTATACGCCGGTTATCTTGATCTCGCCCATCGAATCGCAGTACGGACTGATTATAGCGAGCATCGACTGGAGAATAAAAACCAGCTCGCCGCTGTCGCCGGACGATAATCTGCCGCGGTAAAGCGGCGACAAAAACGGATTTACCGCAAGCGGTGCGGCGTGTTTGTTTTTAAGCGTCTGCACACGGTCAAACAGCGCGCCGTGAGTGCGGATATCGGTGCGTCCGGTCTGCGGCAGTCCCGCTGACGCCTGAAATTGAGCGGCGGACTTCGCGGTTTCATCGCCGTAGATGCCGTCGGGTATCACCCGCGATATCGACGGATCATATTTCGCTATATACGCAAGTGCGCTCTGCACGTTATATACCGCGTCGCGGTAGGTTTCATCATTTACCATAAATTCCCTCCTCCCTTCACTTTACCGTATAGCCGGGATACTGCGAGGTGATGAGGTAATCGGCAGCTCTGATATCGTCATAGAGCGCGGCGATGCTGTTCCATGTGTTGACGCCGGTTATTCCGCTGACCGGTATGCCGGAAAGCTCCTGATATATGCGCACAGCGTTCTCAGTTTCCGGACCGTATATACCGTCCACGGTAAGCTTGGGGATATCGGTCAGCGTATCGCTTATAAAATTCAGATATTCCTGAAGATACGCGACGTTTTCGTCCTCTATGCCGGGTATGAGCGGAAAGCCGGGGTACGGACGCGCGACGCTCTCAAATATCGAAGGCTCTACATTTTTTATAATACCCTGATAGGTGTCATATAGAGTATAATAGGTCGCGGCGTCGACCTCGCCGGTCACAGGGAGCGAATAGGCGCGCTGGAAATCCATGACCGCCTCGCGCGTTTCCTCTCCGAATTCTCCGGTGATGGATATCGGCGGCACAGACTCGTTGTACTGCGCTATATATGCAAGAAAATACTGCACGATGGTGACTCCGATGCCGCTCTCGCCAAGCGCCAGCTGATTCGGATTTTGTCTTGATATCTCCTCGAGCGACAGTCCCTCGCTGTCAAGCTCATTGAGCTTTTTGACGGCGTTGTAGATGCGGTAGATCGAATACCACGTCCCCTTGCCGACGACTCCGTCCGGCGTCAGATTGAAGGTTTTTTGAAACTCGCGCACCGCCTTGTCGGTAGAAACGCCGAATATTCCGTCCGTCGGATATATTTTCGGAATATTCGGATAGTTCGTCGATATGCGGTTCAGCCTTACCTGAACGCGCTGAACGTCGTTGCCAGAGCTGCCCAGCCGGAGCGGGCGCTCTGGTACGCTCGAGGTTATGCCCTCGACGCTGGTATCAAAAACGATGTCGAGATCGTCGCCATAATAATATGTGAGTATCTCGTAGGGCGTGTAGCCCTGATTTGCCAGATCTACCGTCCCCCATTGGGATAAGCCGTCGCACATAACGTTTCTGCCGTCGCAGTACTGCGCGAAAAGCGGCTCGACCGTACCCGGGCGGCGCAGATAATCGTTAAAAAGCTCGTCGGTTATTTCTGATATGTTTTGAAAAATATCTCTGCCGTAGACAAACGACTGATCCTGCGCGGTCGAATTTGTTATATCGAAATCATAGCCACGGCTGCGGTAATATTCGGTGTAGATACGGTTGAGTGCGAACGATATCTGCGCGTAAATATTCGCTCGCAGGGCGTTTTCCGGCCATGTCGGATAAATTTCGCTCGATGCTACATTTTTGATGTAATCGGCGAAGCTGACGGTCACGTTCTGCGCGTCCGGATTGCCGGCGCTGCCGAGGTGAACGGTTATGTATTCAGGTATTACAGGTGTTCCCGGCATATTATCACCTCACAGACTCGGGCCGCCGCTCTCGTTGTATATCACCCTTGGGCGCTTCCCCTCCGGGATATCGGCGAGAGGCAGCATTTCCACAGGCTGAATCGAAGTAATATCCTCGTAAATCGGAACATTAGTATTTTCAACGCTGTAAAAGCCGTCCTTTGACGTTTCGATTATGTATAGCTTATATGGCGGTGGAATTTCGTCGCCCTCGGGCGTTTGCATACGCGGATAGGCTTCGAGCTGCACCTTAGGTGTCAGACCGGCGCTGTCGGTCACAAGCACATATTCGATTGTGCGCTGTGATGTGCCGTCCTCCTGCGGAGTAAGTCCGGATACCGTCACCGTGGCGCCCTCGACCGGTATCGCCCCGCGCGCCGTTTTGACGTTGACGATGAGAGTGCCGTAGCTGCTGTTGTTCATTTGATATACCTCCGTAAAAAGTCTTTCGGTATATCCTATGCCGCCGGCGTGAAATATGTTCGTTTTCCGCCCTGTAATTGACAAATCTGCGTATTTATGTTATCATATTAATGATGAAATTAAGCCCCTGTGCGCTGCGTTGGCTGTCAGACGTTTCCGCCGAGAGCCTTGACGATATCTCCTACGGTTTTCCATTCGATGACGGCCTCGTCGGCAAGCTCGATTCCGCTCTGCGACTCAAATTCGGCGATAAGCTCGACGATATCGAGCGAATCCGCGCCGAGATCGCTTATGATATCGCTTGAATCGGTGATCTCAGCTTCGCTTACGCCGAGCTTATCCGATAACATTTTAATAATTATATCACGCATTTTTTCACCCCATTTTTTCATTTTACGAACAAGACCTATATAATTATAACGTATTTTGTGTTATTTTTCAAGCGTTTATAACGCGGAGGTCACAATGACAGAGAATTTTTCATACGGCGTCCGCTCCCCCAACGCTTTGGCGGTTTTCACAGCGCTGTCAGACGGCGAGGGGCATACCCGCAGCGATATTGCGTCGCGCACCGGACTGAGTCTTATGACGGTCGGCAAGGTCGCCGATGCGCTTTTCTGCGCCGGAATAGTCGGGCAATGCAAGCAGAGCACGGACGAGGTCGGGCGCAAACCCCGGATAATAATGCTGACGCGCCGCTGCTGTGTCATGCTTGTGACGCTCAACACGGTCGGAGAAGCGGAGGAAATGTCCGGAAGCGCCATCTCATTCACCGCCGATGTTTTAGCTCCAAGCGGAAAATCACTGCATAATTATACATATGTATGCAATAATGAGCTGACCGCTGACGAAAATTACGCCGCGTTTCTCGGCGATATACACGGCCGCGGCGGCAATAACGAGCTTATCGTCGGCGCGGGTATCATCAGCTCCGTCAGCTGTGACAGCAAAAGCGGCGTGATGCATACCCGATTGGGCGATATCGGGGTATTGCACGGATATGAATCGCGCTTCGGCGTATGCCCGGAGATATTCGACGCGCTTTCGTGCGCCGCCGTCCGCGCAGACGATGATTTTTGCGGCGGCATAAAGCCCGATGAGCGGACGGTACTGTATATCTCGCTCGCCGCCGCCCTGCGCTGCACCGCCGTCATAAACGGACGCGTCACGCGGCTCGGACGGCTCGAAGATTTCATATCGGAGAACGGCAAAACCCTCGGCGGGCTTTATTTGGAACATATCCGTGCGCATGGAACTCGCGGCAGCGGCTTCGAGGATATTTTGTACCGCGCGGTTCTGAATATCCGCACCGCGCTGCTGCCTGACGCTGTTTATCTGTACGGAAACGGCGAAGCGGAGTCCGCGCTCGCACGCAGCATCGCGCGGCGTGTCGGCGAACGGTTCGGGGAAACGTGCGTCGTCACTCTTTACGAGGGCGAGCCGCCGGAAACGCGCGAAATCTCCCGCAGGCTGTTCTCATCATGGCTTGGCGATATCGTCGGTGTATAATGCTTGTATCATTATACAATTGTAAACAAAATATGAATTGAGTGAAAGCATATTGACAAAAACGAAATCGTAGTTTATAATGAGATAACATTCATAAACAGGTCACAAAAGCGATGACCGGGAGTAAGCGCGGCGCAAGTCCGCTTAACAGAAATAATACCGATTACAGAGAGCTGCCGGACGGTGAGAGGCGCGAATCGCGTGTTATTTTCGGATACATCCCGAGAGCTTCGTGCTGAAAGCTATGGCGAGTAGGACACGACGGAATGGCGGACGTTATACCGCCGGAGATATAATCCGACAGCCGCGGCGAACTCATCGCGCGGCGGGCAATTCCCTTCAGCCGGACGTATCTGACGAGAGGTCAAGCTTACAGCTTGGCAACTGAGGTGGTACCACGGAAATTAATCCGTCCTCTGTCAATGACAGAGGACGGATTTTTTTATTTACTTTTAGGAGGATCTCAATTATGTTTTGGAAAATCGCGATGCTGTCGCTTTTCTTTATTTTAACCATCGGCATCGGACTTTATTACCGCAGCGCGAGCAAAAGCGCCGGCGATTTTGTCCTTGGCGGGCGGAATGTCGGCCCGTGGCTCTCCGCCTTCGCATACGGCACGACCTACTTCTCCGCCACCATTTTCATCGGCTATTCGGGGCAGTTCGGCTGGTCATACGGCGTCAGCGCCTTCTGGATCGGCATCGGCAACGCGCTCATCGGTTCGCTGCTCGCGTGGGTGCTGCTCGGACGCCGCACGCGCATTATGACAAAAGCGCTCAATACGGCGACCATGCCCGATTTCTTCGCGAAACGCTATGGCAGCGGCGCGATAAAGATCGCCGCATCGATCATAATTTTCATCTTCCTCATTCCCTACACCGCTTCGGTTTATAAGGGACTTTCGGGATTATTCTCCGCCTGCTTCGGAATCGATTTCATCTACTGCATAGTCGGCATGGCGGTGCTCACCGCGATATTCGTAATCGCGGGCGGCTACATGGGAACTGCGGTCAACAACTTCATTCAGGGCATTATAATGCTTGTCGGCATTGTTCTTATGATAATCGGAGTGCTCAACGCGAACGGCGGCTTCAGCTCCTCGATGGCGATGCTCTCGAAGTTTTCCTCCGAAGCCGCTCCTGAGCTGAACGGCGCTTACACCTCGATGTTCGGTCCTGATCCGCTGGGACTGCTCTCGGTCGTTTTGCTCACAAGCCTTGGCACCTGGGGACTTCCGCAGATGGTGCATAAATTCTACGCGATCAAAAATGAGCAGGCGATACGCACCGGCACGCTCATCTCGACCATCTTTGCGCTTATAATCGCCGGCGGCTCTTACTTCATCGGAGCGTTCGGACGCCTGTTCTGGACGGAGGAAACCGTCGTTTTCGATAAAATCATCCCCAATATGATCACAAGCTCGCTTCCCGACGTCATGATCGGACTTATTCTGCTCGTTGTGCTGTCGGCGTCGATATCCTCGCTCGCGTCGCTCGTCATCACCTCAAGCTCCACCTTCGTTTCGGATTTCCTCAAAGCAATAAAGCCGAAAGCATTCGGCGGCAAGCATGAGCTTCCCATAATCCGCGTCATGTGCGCGGGCTTCATCATCATTTCTGTGCTGATAGCGATCATTCCGAACAGTCTTATCACCACCCTCATGAGCCTTTCGTGGGGCGCTCTGTCGGGAGCATTCTTAGGGCCGTTCATATATGGTCTTTTTTGGAAAAGAACCACAAAATTGAGCGTTTGGGTCAGCATGATAAGCGGCGTCGGAATCGTCATGGCGAATTATTTCATCAAATTCACCACCCCCACCATCGCCGGCTCGGCAGCGATGATATTCTCGCTTATCATCGTCCCACTCGTTTCGCTCATCACCCCCAAGCCGAATAAAACCGCCGTTGACAAAATGTTCTCCTGCTACGACGAAAAGGTCGTCGCTCCGAGTATCGATGTGCTTGAGGAAACAAAATAACCTCTAAGAACGAATAAATCAGAGGTTTTCAAATAAAACAGAGGATTTTAAAATGACCGATATTATGCTTTCAAAAAATCGTACCGCACAAGATTTCGTGTCGGCGGTATCCGAGCTTGAAACACGCGCGCTCTGGAGCGACGCCGAAACGCTGCTCCACACGGCAGTCAATGAGTTCCCCGATGAAAAAATATTTCGCGCGGAGCTTATCTATGTCAGCTTTCAGCTCATACGCCGCTCGCCTTCCGATAAAAAACGCGCCTGTGAAGCCATTGCCGAGGGTGAGGCGCTGCTCGCCGAGATCAGCGATCTCAAGCTGCACTGCAGCGTCGAGCGCAGCCTGTGCTTCATCTATTCGGTCACCGGAGATCAGGAAATGGCGAAGCGTCACTACGACGCTCTGCCTACCATCGACTGCTGCCGCGAGCTGTACGCCGCGTACGTCACCGAGGGTGAAGCGCTCAAGGCGGAGCTTCAGAAAAACGTCGAAAATTACATCGCCTGCGCCGCAACCTCCGCGCGTCAGCTTGGTATGCGTGAGAGCGGCGAGCGTGCCTGCGCACTGCTGCTCAAATCGGTCGAGCTTTATGAGCTGCTTTACGAGGACGGCGATTACGGCGTCTATGCCTGCGATATGGCGATGAGCTGTCTTGACATCGCACAGGTCAAAATGACGCTCGGCAAGCCCGACGAAGCGCTCGATATGCTCGAACGCGCCGCGCGTTATGCCGCCGCCTATCCCGACGCGCCGGACAGCCCGCACACCTCCGTGCTCGCCGACCGCGTTTCCGTCTGCGGAGAATTCGTTCCGAGAGGACGCCGCGTTTCGGAGATAGTGCGCGATACCATCAAGCTGTCCTCCGATTTTGCGCCGCTCCGCTCAAATTCACGCTTCAAGGCGCTGCTCGCCATATGAAAAGCAATGAATAAATATACAAAATCAGACCGGCAATATTTGTTGTAATTTGACAGCATTATTATCATATATGATGGCAAATATGTTATATATTTGCCATTGACCACAGTAATAAGTTGTGCTATAATAAAACGTAATCAAAGATAGAGGTAAATTATCATGTCCGCTGTTATTATATCCTGTGTATTTGCATACTTTTATTTTAGCTTTACTTATTTTACCGTAAGTAAGGCTTATCGGCGTTGCACTGCACAGGTATATAAGATATAACGGACAGGTTAGCTTATATACGACCACCTTTACAGGGAGGTTTGCGGTGAATGCCGCGAACCTCCCTTTTGATTTTTATACGCTTATCCAAAATTTATTATATAACGAAAGAGGAACTAAAAATGGTAGTAGTTTTAAAGAAGAATCCCGAGCAGAAGCAGATTGACCGCCTTGTAAGCTGGCTCGGAGGTATGAATATCGCGGTTCACAAAACCGAAGGCACAAATTCCACAATCCTCGGACTGATCGGCGACACCTCGGTCGTAGATATCGATCTTCTGCGCGCGCTCGATATAGTCGAGGACGTCAAGCGCATACAGGAGCCTTACAAGGCGGCAAACCGCAAATTCCATCCGCTCGACACCGTGGTGAACGTTTCGGACAAGGTTAAGATAGGCGGCGGCAATTTCGTTATGATCGCCGGACCCTGCTCGGTCGAAACACGCGATCAGATCTGCTCGGTAGCCGAGAGCGTCAAGGCTTCCGGCGCGGCTATCCTCCGCGGCGGCGCGTTCAAGCCCCGCACCTCACCGTACGCTTTCCAGGGTCTGCGCGGCGAGGGCATCAAGCTGCTTTCCGAAGCAAAGGCTAAAACCGGACTGCCGATAGTTTCCGAAATTATGGAAATATCGCAGCTTCCGCTGTTCGAAAATGTCGATATTATACAGGTCGGCGCGCGCAATATGCAGAATTTCGAGCTGCTCAAGGAGCTTGGTACGATACGCAAGCCGATTCTTCTCAAGCGCGGACTTTCGAGCACCATAACCGAGCTGCTCATGAGCGCCGAATACATCATGGCGGGCGGCAACGATCAGGTGATACTCTGCGAACGCGGCATACGCACCTTTGAAACCGCGACGCGCAACACCCTCGATCTCTCGGCGATACCGGTGCTCAAGAGCCTTACGCATCTGCCTATAATCGTCGATCCCAGCCACGCGACAGGCGTTTCGCGTCTTGTCAAGCCTATGGCGCTCGCCGCCGTCGCCGCAGGAGCAGACGGGCTTATCATCGAGGTTCACAACAACCCCTCAGCCGCCCTCTGCGACGGCCCGCAGTCGCTCACTCCCGACGCTTTCGACGAGCTTGCGAAGATGGTAGCGGCGATCCGCCCATATGCCTATCAATACAGCAACAACTGATATAGATAAATTTATCGGGGAGCTGCTTTTATGCTGAACATCGGAATTTGCGGACTGGGACTGATCGGCGGCTCGATGGCAAAGGCGCTCACCGCCGCCGGATATAATGTATGCGGCTATGACGCGGACGCGAAAACGCTTGACTCCGCTCTTTGCGGCGGCGCGATAAGCTCAATACTCGGCGCCGGCGAAATACGCCGCCAAAATATAATATTCGCGGCGCTGTATCCGGACGCCTGCATCGAATATTTCATGCGCACCGCGGGACATATCCCGCCGTCTGCAATCGTCGTCGATCTTTGCGGCGTCAAAGGTCATCTGTTTGATACGCTTTCCGCCATCGCCGCGAAGGGCGGGTTTTCATACATCGGAGGGCATCCGATGGCGGGAATCGAGCGCTCCGGCTACTCTTTCTCATCAGGAGATATGTTTTGCGGCGCGTCGA